>CAZUKT010000131.1:0-2858 GCA_964620975.1 uncultured Rubrivivax sp.
TGCGCCACAGGATGGCGGGGTTCGTCATCAGGTGGCCCACGTTGCGCAAGAACATGAGGCTGCGGCCATGCAGCACCACGTCGCCCATGCCGCTGGGTGCGTGATAGCGGCGGTCGTGGTTGAGGCCGCGCGTGAAGGACTTGTTGCCCTTGCTCACCACTTCAGTCAGCGTGCCCTTGAGGATGCCCAGCCAGTTGCGGTAGCCCAGGATCTTGTCGTCGGCGTCGACGGCAGCCACGCTGTCTTCAAGGTCAAGGATGGTGGACAGGGCGGCTTCCATCACCACGTCGCTCACGCCCGCCGGGTCAGCCTTGCCGATGGCGGCGGTGCGATCGATCTGCACCTCAATGTGCAGGCCGTGGTGCACCAGCAGCACGGCCTGTGGCGCCGCCGGGTCACCCTGGAAGCCTGCCAGCGCGGCCGGGTCGGCCAGGCCCACCATGTGGCCGTTGGCCAGCGTTACCAGCAGGCGGCCGCCATCGATGCGGTAGTTGGTGCTTTGTGCATGGCTGCCGTCGGCCAGCGGGGCGGCCTGGTCGAGCACGTGGCGGGCGTAGGCAATGACCTTGGCGCCGCGCACGGGGTTGTAGGCACCAGCGCGCCCGGCGCCGCCGTCTTCGGCAATGGCGTCGGTGCCGTACAGCGCGTCGTACAGGCTGCCCCAGCGGGCGTTGGCGGCGTTGAGCGCGTAGCGGGCGTTGAGGATGGGCACCACCAGTTGCGGGCCGGCCTGCGTGGCCAGCTCGGCGTCCACGTTGGCGGTGCTGACCTGCACTTGCCCGGGCTGGGGCTGCAGGTAGCCAATGCCTTCGAGAAAGGCCTTGTAGGTGGACATGTCGGCAGCACCGGACGAACCGTCGCCAATGGGGCCCGGGTGGGCACGGTGCCAGGCGTCTATCTCGGCTTGCAGCCGGTCGCGTTCGGCCAGCAGCGCGGCGTTGCGGGGTGCCAGGTCACGCACGATGGCGTCAAAGCCGGCCCAGAAGTGCGTGGCCGTGATGCCCGTGCCGGGCAGCACTTCGTCTTCAATGAATCTGACCAGTGGGGTGGCGACTTGCAGGCTGTGGATGGGGGTGCGCATGGTGGGTCTCGAAGGCGGAAGAGGAGTCAGGTGGGGTCAAACAGGCTCAGCACGTCACGCAGGCTGCGTCCGGTGTGGGTGGGTGGCGTGCCCAGTTGTTCGGGTGGGGCGCCGGTGCGGTTGACCCACAGGGTGGTGTAGCCGTACCAGGTGGCGGCAATGGCGTCCCAGGCGTTGCTGCTGACAAAGAGAATCTCGCGTGGCGCCAGACCCAGCGTGGCCGGGCCTAGGGCGTAGGCGGCGGGGTCGGTCTTGAAGCGGCGCACCGGGTGCACGCTGATGACGTGCTGCAGCAGGCCCGAGAAGCCCGCGCTCTTCACGGCCACGCCCAGCATGTCGGGGTCCCCGTTGCTCAAGATGCCGGTCGGGATGCCGCGCTGGTGCAGTGCGGCCAGCACCTCGCGGTTTTCCGGGAATGCACTGAGGTGGCGGTATTCGTTCATCAGTCGCTCTTCGGCCGCAGGCTCCAGCGTCAGGTTCAGGCGCGACGCCGCATAACGCAGGCCGGCACGCGTCAGGTCCCAAAACGGCCGGTAGTGCGCGCCTGCGGGTTTGTCGTGGCTGCCGCTCATGGACACCAGGCGGGTGTATTCAATTTGTTTGTCGCGCCACAGCAGGCTCAGCCGTTCGCCGTGGCCGGGCCACAGTTGTTCAGCCAGCAAGGCCACGCTGTGCACGTCAAACAAGGTGCCGTAGGCGTCAAAAAGGACTGCGCGCAATGTCATGCCCACAATTTATTCGATATGCTGGGCGGCATTAAGTGGGGCAAATGCAGTGGATTTGTGCGCTGCGTAGGCATAATCGGCGCCCATGGCCCGGCTCAAACAGATTGAATCCTTTGTGGCGGTGTCCACCAAGGGCAGTTTGACTGCCGCCGCCCTGGCCGAAGGTGTGGCCCCGGCGGTGATTGGCCGGCGCATCGACGCACTGGAAGAGCGCCTGGGCGTGAAGCTGCTGGTGCGCACCACCCGACGCATCACGCTCACCCATGAAGGCAGTGCCTTTCTTGAAGATTGCCAGCGTGTGTTGGCCGATTTGGGCAATGCCGAGGCCAGTGTCAGCGCCGGCGGCGTCAAGGCCAGCGGGCATTTGCGCATCACCGCGCCAGCCGGTTTTGGCCGCCGCCACGTGGCGCCACTGGTGCCCGCCTTCCGCGTGCAGCACCCCGAGGTGAGCTTGTCGCTGAACCTGAGCGACCGTGTGGTGGACATCGTCAATGAAGGTTTTGACTGCGCCATTCGTGTGGGCGACCTGCCCGATTCCAGCCTGGTGAGCGTGCGCCTGGCCGACAACCGCCGTCTTTGTGTGGCCGCGCCGGCTTACCTGCAACGCGCCGGCGTGCCTGCCACCCCGGGCGACCTGATGCGGCATGACTGCCTGACGCTCAGTTCTGACGCCAGCCAGACGCGTGGTTGGGCGTTTCAGGTGGACGGCGAGGTGACCCATCTGCGCCCCAGCGGCCCACTGGACTGCAGCGACGGCCAGGTGCTGCACGAGTGGTGCCTGCGGGGCCTGGGCCTGGCTTGGCGCAGCACCTGGGAGGTGGAGCAAGACGTGGCCGCGGGCCGTTTGCAGGTGGTGCTGGAAGACCATGCCGCGCCACCCAACGGCATCTTTGCTGTGTTTCCGCAGCGCAAGCACCTGCCACTGCGGGTGCGCCTGTGGATTGACTTCATCAAACACAGCTACGGTGACCCGCGCTACTGGTCAGGCAGCGGCGAGCGCTGAGGGTCAGGCAGCGGCGAACGCTGAGGGTCAGGCAGCGGCGAACGCTGAG
>CAZUKT010000131.1:2958-9696 GCA_964620975.1 uncultured Rubrivivax sp.
GCGAACGCTGAGGGTCAGGCAGCGGCGAACGCTGAGGGTCAGGCAGCGGCGAACGTTGACGCGCCGCGCATGAAAAAGGGGCGCACGAGGCGCCCCTTCCTGCGGCAACAACTGCCGAATTACTTCTTTGCGGACGCTGCGGGGGCGGCGGGCTTGGCAGCGGCGGCAGGGGCTGCTGCGGCAGCAGGCTTGGCGGGCGCTTTTTCGTCGGCCATGCACTTCTTGACGTGGCTCGTCTTGGCTGCGCCGGCCAGCTTCTTGTCGGCGGCAGATTTTTCGCAAGCCGGGCTTGCGGCGGCAGCGGCCGGGGCAGCACCGGCTTCCTTCTCGCATTTCTTCAGGAAGCTGGTCTTGGCGGCGCCGGCCAGGGCCTTGCCGTTTTTGTCCACGGCCTTGGATTCGCAGGCGGCGTTGGCGGCATAGGCCTGGCTGGAAAGCAGGCCGAAGGCGGCGACGATGGCGGTCAACAGGATCTTCTTCATGGGGGGCTCCTCGTTCGTGTAGTGCGCAAGTGCAATGGTTTGGCAGATCTGCCGCCGCAGATTGCATCAGACACTGCAACCCCCGGCTACCCGTGAACGCACGGGGGCCGTTGCGCGATGACGTCTGCGCCACGAAGCTGCCAAATCCACGGCCCGAACCGTGCGCAAAGACGCTACAAGATGCGGCGCGGGTGGGCCAAGGCTTCGTGCGCGGCATGCAAACGCCGCACGAGCACGCCGATGAAGGCTTTGTCAAAGAGATGCCGGGTGGCCAGGCTCAGGCGCTCCATGCTCTCGGGCGAAAACGCCACGGTGGTGGCCGGCTGCGAAACCAGGATGTCGACCGAATGCAAACGCAGCTCGGGGTTGGGCGCCAGGTAAGCCATCTCGCCCACCGACTGGCCCGCGCCCACCGAAGCCACGGCCTTGCCGTCGCGGTACACCTCCACCTGGCCTTGCGTGACGATGTGAAACGTGTTGCCTTCATCACCCTTGCGGTACAGCGCCTGGCCATAGGTATGGCGCTGCCAGGTGGCGCGGTGCACCACCTCCCACAGTTCCACGTCGCCAAAGCCGGCAAAGAACTCCAGTCCGCGCAGCAGCGTAAAGCGCTCGGAGTCCAGCACTTCCTGCAGCGGCCCGCGTGGCACCTGGCGCTGCGAAATGAGCGTTGAAAGCGCGGTGGCAAATTCGTCCCAGTCGGCAGGCCGCAGTTCGCGTTCCTTGGCCAGGCAGCGTTCAATCAGTGTCTGCAGCGCGTCGGGCACACCCTCGCGCAGCGTGGCCAGTGGCGGCGGGCTGGCGTGGTAGATCTGGTTCATGATGGCCTGCTGCTGCGTCGCGTCAAACGGCGGGCGCCCGGCGATCAGGTGGTACATGACTGCGGCCAGTGAATAGATGTCGGCCCGGCTGTCGAGCGTGTCGCCGTCCAGTTGCTCGGGCGACATATAGGCCAGGCTGCCCACGCGGTAGATCTGCGTGTGGTCGGCGCCCTGGTTGAAAACACTGCCGAAGTCGGTGACCTTGATGTTGGTGATCTGGTCGCCGTCCACGGTGGCCAGCAAGTTGGCCGGCTTCACGTCGCGGTGGATCAGCCCCTGGCGGTAGCAGTAGCCCAAGGCCTTGGCGCACTTGAAGCCAATTTCAATGATCTGTGCCAGCGGCAGCAGGTTGTCGGCGCGGCAGTAGCGGCGCAGGGTAACGCCGCTCACGTACTCCATGACCAGGTAGGGCGCGTCCGTGTCGGCCACCGCGTCATAAATTTCCACCACATTGGGGTGGTGCAAGCGGCCCACGAGCGCGGCCTCGGCGGCAAAGAAGCGCTGCTGGTAGTGCGCCTCGCGTGTGTCGGTCAGCATGCCCGTGCGCACGCGCTTGATGGCCACGTCACGGTCGTTGAACGGGTCGTGAGCAAGAAACACTTCGCTGGTGGAACCCTCGCCCAGCTTGGACTTGACGCGGTACTTGCCAATCAGTTCGGGCAGCATCATGCCGGGCAGGCTCGGGGCAATGGCAGCAAGGCGTTTGAGCGGCATGGTGGGGTGGCGCGGCCCGTACAAGGGCAGTGCCGGCGCATGGTAGCCCGCCCTCCTGCAGGGCTGGGCTTCAAACAGCCGGGTGAAGTGCCGGCTGTTTGACTGCCGCACGGGCGTGGGCTGGCCACCGCACGCACCGCGCGCACTGCGCGAAGCTCGCGCCGGCCAACCCGGGTGCCATGGCGCACGCCTGCTGGCGTGGGGCCCCAAAAGTAGAATCACCCGATGATTGAAGTGAAAAAGGCTTTGCTCGTGGCGCTGCAGGCCGCGCTGGACACCGTGGCGCAGGCCGCCGGTGCGGCCGCACCAGCGGCCGTGTTCGAGTCACCCAAACAAGCCAGCCATGGCGACCTGGCCGTGACGGCGGCCATGCAGATGGCCAAGCCGCTGAAGAAGAACCCCAGAGACCTGGCCGCAGCACTGGTGCAGGCACTGCAAGCGCAGCCTGCCGTGCAGCGCTGGGTGCAGGCGCTGGACATCGCCGGCCCCGGTTTCATCAACCTGCGCCTGTCCCCGGCGGCCAAGCAGGCCGTGGTGGCCGAAGTGCTGGCCGCAGCCAGTGGTTTTGGCAAGCAAGCCGCCAGTGGCCAAAAGGTGATGGTGGAGTTTGTGTCCGCCAACCCCACGGGCCCGCTGCACGTGGGCCATGGCCGCAATGCGGCGCTGGGCGACTGCATCTGCAACCTGTTGCAGAGCCAGGGTGCCGAGGTGTTGCGCGAGTTTTATTACAACGACGCGGGTGTGCAGATCGGCACCTTGGGCACGTCCACACAATGCCGCTTGCAGGGCCTGAAGCCTGGTGACGCCGGCTGGCCCGAGCAGGCCTACAACGGTGACTACATCGCCGACATCGCCAATGACTTTGCCGCCGGCAAGACCGTGCACGCCGACGACCGCAAATTCACGGCCAGCGGCCGCGTGGACGACATCGACGGCATCCGCCAGTTTGCGGTGGCCTACCTGCGCCATGAACAAGACCTGGACCTGCAGGCCTTTGGTGTGCACTTTGACCACTACTACCTGGAAAGCAGCCTGTACAGCAGCGGCCGGGTCGAAGACACCGTCAAGCGGCTGGTGGCTGCCGGCAAGACCTTTGAAGAAGGCGGCGCACTGTGGCTGCGCACCACCGACTACGGTGACGACAAGGACCGCGTCATGCGCAAGCAAGACGGCACCTACACCTACTTTGTGCCCGACGTGGCCTACCACATCGCCAAGTTCGAGCGTGGTTACACCCAGGTCATCAACGTGCAGGGCACCGACCACCACGGCACGGTGGCGCGCGTGCGTGCCGGCCTGCAGGCCGCAGGTGTGGGCATACCGGCGGGCTACCCCGACTACGTGCTCTACAAGATGATCACGGTGATGAAGGGCGGCCAGGAAGTCAAGATCAGCAAACGCGCGGGCAGCTACGTCACGCTGCGCGACCTGATTGAATGGACCAGCCGCGACGCCGTGCGCTTCTTCCTGGCCAGCCGCAAGTCCGACAGCGAATTCACCTTTGACATCGACCTGGCGCTCAAGGCCAACGACGAAAACCCGGTGTTCTACGTGCAGTACGCCCATGCCCGCATCTGCTCGGTGCTGGCGGCCTACACCGGCGAGCGCAACTTTGCGGCTGCCGACCTGGCGCTGCTGGTGGCGCCGACCGAAGCCGCGCTGATGCTCAAGCTGGCCGACTACCCCGAAATGCTCACGCGTGCCGCCGCCGACCTGGCGCCGCACGACGTGGCTTTTTACGTGCGCGAGCTGGCAGCGGCCTTCCACACCTACTATTCGGCCGAACGCTTTTTGGTGGACGACGCGGCGCTGGCGCAGGCGCGTTTGGCGCTGCTGGCGGCCACCGCGCAGGTCTTGCGCAACGCGTTGGCGGTGCTGGGTGTTTCGGCCCCACAGTCCATGACCCGGGACGCAGGCCCGGCACAGGAGTTGGCAGCATGAAGGTGTCGCAACGCGGCGGGTTTGTCATGGGCCTGGTGGCCGGTTTGTTGATCGGCCTGGCGGTGGCGCTGGGCGTGGCCCTGTACATCACCAAGGCGCCGATTCCTTTCATCAACAAAGTGCCCCAGCGCACGGCCGAACAAGACACCGCCGAAACAGAGCGCAACCGAAATTGGGACCCCAACGCGCCACTGGGTGGCAAGCCGGTGGCGCGGCCCGGGGCGGCGGCCTCGGGTTTGGTGACGGGTGCCTCGGCTGCGTCGGCTGCCTCGGGTGTGGCTGCGGCGCCGCTGCCGGGCACCGCACCGCCAGCTGCCGTGGCGGCACCTGCGCCCGCCGCCAGCGCGGCCCGTGCGCTTGCCAAGGACCCGGCCGCCATCCTGGCGGGTGGCACTGGCACGGCAGGCGTTGCGCCAACGCCTGCCGCGCCGCAGGCAGCCAAACCGCCCGTTGCCCCGGTTGCCGATGCCTTTGTGTACTTCGTGCAGGCCGGCGCCTACGCCCGCACCGAAGACGCCGAACAACAGCGCGCCCGCCTGGGACTCATCGGGCAGGTGGCCAAGATCACCGAACGTGAACAAGCCGGCCGCACCGTGTACCGTGTGCGCCTGGGCCCATTCCCGGCGCGCGAAGAGGCCGACGGCCTGCAGACACGGCTGCAAGAGCAAGGCATCGAGGCACAGATCGTGCGCGCTGAACGCCCCTGAACCCACGCGGGTGGAACTCCCGCCCCCCGGCGCACTCCACCCAGCCGAACCCTCCACACTACAAAGGACTCCACACATGCAACGGCGCGAATTCTCCAAACAGCTGGCCGGTGCCGGCCTGGGCTTGGCTGTGGCCAGTTCGGTGCAGGCCCAGGGCGGGCCGGTAGAAGGCACGCACTACGTCAAGCTGTCTACGGCACTGCCCGTGAGCCTGCCGGCCGACAAGAAGATCGAGGTGGTGGAGTTCTTCTCATACGGCTGCCCGCACTGCTACAACCTGGAGCCGCTCCTGGATGCCTGGGTCAAGAAGCTGCCCGCCGACGTGAGCTTCCGTGCCGTGCCGGTGGGCTTTTCGCTGCCCTTCCAGGTCCTGCAGAAGGTTTTCTACGCACTGGAAGAAATCGGCCAGTTGCCGGCCATGCACCGCAAGGTATTTGCGTATCTGCATGTGCAAAAACGCCGCCTTGACTATGAGTCCGACGTGATGACCTTCATGCAGGCCAACGGTGTGGACAGCGCCAAGTTCAGCGCGGCGTACAAGGGTTTTGGGGTCAGCACCAAGGCCAGCCGCGCCAAGCAGTTGTCCGAGGGCTACAAGATCGACGGCGTGCCCGCAATCGGTGTGCATGGTCGCTTCTACACCGCCGCTTCGCTGGCCGGCACCCACGAGAACGCGCTGGCGGTGGCTGACTTCCTGATCCAGCGCGCACGCAACAAGACCTGATACCCGCAGCCGCTGGCCAACAGCGGCTTGATTTCACAGCGGCGGACATCCATCGGCACGGGGCTTGTGGCTATACTGGCCCTTGCAATTTCCGTGCCGTTTGATGTTAACCCTAGTCCCTTCCCCCCTGTTCGCGGCCCTGGCCACCGGCTTGGTCACACTGGCGCTGCTCGGCGCAAGTGCTGCGCATGCCGAGAAGGCCGACCGCAGCAAACCCATGGTGGTGGAAGCTGACCGCGACGGCAGCATGGACCTGCAGCGCCAGGTGCTGGTGTATTCGGGCAACGTGGTCATCTCGCAGGGCACCATGGTCTTGCGTGCCGAGCGTGTCGAGATGCGTGAGACGCCAGACGGCTACCGCGCCGCCACCGCCACCGGCGCGCCGGGCAAGCCCGCCACCTGGCGCCAGCGTCGGGACGGCCTGGACGAAACGGTGGAAGGCTCGGCCGACCGCATTGAATTTGACGGCCGTGCCGACACGTTGCGCCTGCTGGGCAACAGCGCCGTGCGCCGCCTGCGGGCGGGTATGGTGGCCGAAGAGGTGAGCGGCGGCACCATCGTCTGGGACAACCTGGCCGAGGTCTTCAAGGTAGAAGGCGGCGCGCCGACGGCCGTCAACCCAACGGGCCGTGTGCGGTCGGTGCTGAGCCCGCGCGCCGAGCCCGCTGCCGCTGCGCCCGCCACGCCCACGCCCGGTGTGCTGGCGCCCAGCCGCAAGCTGGAAGAACGCCACTGATGGGCGCCACCACGGTGCCGGCCGGCAGCCGGCTTGAAGCCGAACACCTGCGCAAGAGTTACGGCCCGCGCACAGTGGTCAAGGACGTGCATCTGGCCGTGGGCGCCGGTGAAGTGGTGGGCCTGCTGGGGCCCAACGGCGCCGGCAAGACCACCACCTTCTACATGGTGGTGGGGCTGGTGCGCGCCGACGAAGGCGAGATCCGCATCGACGGCCAGCCCGTGCAAGGCCTGCCCATCCACCGCCGCTCGCGCCTGGGTTTGTCTTACCTGCCGCAAGAGGCATCGATCTTCCGCAAGTTGACCGTGGAAGAAAACATCCGCGCCGTGCTTGAACTGCAGCTTGGCCCTGACGGCCGTGCGCTCAAGCCCGCAGTCATCAATGAACTGCTGGAAAAGTTGCTGCACGATCTGGCCATCGAAAAGCTGCGTGATTCGCCGGCGCCTGCCTTGAGCGGCGGCGAGCGCCGCCGCGCCGAGATCGCCCGCGCACTGGCCACGCAGCCGCGTTTCATCTTGCTTGACGAGCCGTTTGCTGGCGTCGACCCGATCGCCGTCATAGAGATACAGCGCATCATCGGTTTCCTGCGCTCGCGTGGCATCGGTGTGCTCAT
>CAZUKT010000132.1:0-9678 GCA_964620975.1 uncultured Rubrivivax sp.
TGGCCTTGATCTTGGTATCGACGCCACGCAGATCGTTCCAGCCTCACGCATGGTGAGCCAGACCACCGGTTTTGTGGTGCAGCCCAACAAGGCCGTGGTGGGCGCCAATGCCTTTGCACACGCCAGCGGCATCCACCAGGACGGCGTACTCAAGGCGCGTGACACTTACGAGATCATGCGTGCTGAAGACGTGGGCTGGGCCGCCAACAAGATCGTGCTGGGCAAGCTCTCGGGCCGCAACGCCTTCAAGCAGCGGCTGCATGAATTGGGTATCCAACTGGAGTCGGAATCTGAAGTCAATGCGGCTTTTGCCCGGTTCAAGGATCTGGCCGACCGCAAGAGTGACATCTTTGACGAGGATATTCTGGCGCTGGTCAGCGACGAGAGTGTCACTTCCGAGGCCGAGCACTACCGCTTTCTGGCGCTTGCGCAGCAGTCTGAAACGGGCGAACGGCCCCACGCAAAGGTGGCCTTCGCCGTGGGCGATACGGAGCACCACGCCCAAAGCGACGGCAACGGCCCCGTGGATGCAAGCCTCAAAGCCATTGAGTCCAAAGTCCACAGTGGCGCTGAAATGGTGCTCTATTCGGTGAATGCCATCACTTCGGGCAGCACAGAATCGCAAGGTGAAGTCACGGTGCGCCTGCAATTGGGCGGCCGGGTGGTCAACGGTGTGGGGTCCGATCCCGACATCGTGGTGGCGTCGGCCAAAGCCTATCTATCGGCGCTGAACAAGCTGCACAGCACGGCTGAACGCGTTGCGGCGCAGGGTTGACATTTGCGAGGTGGCGCGGTCTTGCGGCCGCGCTGGTGCAAAGCCAGTACCGAGAACTGGCTGCATCGTGACTCCGGGTTTGCATGTATTGCATGAGGCACTTGAGGAAAAACACGCAAGCATTTGATCTTGCGTGAGTTTTTCGGGTCGCCTACACTTTGGGACTGCCAGGGCTGTGAGGTGCGCAGTGCGCTCGATACGAATCTTTGGATTGAAATGCTTCGCCACTGGCGCGCTGGCGCTTGTATTGGCCCTGGGTGGCATGGCGGCCAGTGTGGCGGCGCCAGCAACGGAAAAGCCAATTGTTTCCAGCAAAGCCGTGAAGGCAACCAAGGCGTCACGGCCCGCCAGAGTCGCCAAGCCCAGCAAGGCCAACGCGCAAGCCGCCAAGCCTCAGCGTGCCGGCAAGCGCAGCGCCCGCAAGGTGGCCGTGCGGGCGGAGCCGGCCAGGCCGTCGTTTGGCCAATTGAGTGGCCTGCGGGCGACCGAAGACGACTTGGCGCTGAAGAGCAGTGTTGCCTTGGTGGTGGACCAGGACACCGACGAAGTGCTCTTCAGCAAGAACCCGCATGCGGTGTTGCCGATCGCGTCTATCACCAAGCTGATGACAGCTCTGGTGGTGACAGAAGCCCACTTGCCGTTGGACGAGAACCTCACGGTGACGCAAGACGACGTGGCTGCCACGGCAGGCAGCAAGTCCCGGCTGAAGCTCGGAACGCAGCTCACGCGCGGCGAAATGTTGCACCTGGCGCTGATGGCGTCTGAAAACCGCGCCGCGCACTTGCTGGGGCGGACCTTCCCCGGTGGCCTGGGAGAGTTTGTGGGCGCCATGAATGGCAAGGCCCGTGAATTGGGCATGAACGACACCCGCTATGTGGAGCCGACGGGTTTGTCCAGCAACAACCAGTCTAGCGCCGAAGACCTGGCCCGCTTGGTGCGTGCGGCGTTTGAGCATCCCATCATCCGGCAGCTGTCCACTTCGCTGGAAGCGGTGGTGCCCGTGGGGCAGCGGCCCACCCAGTTTCGCAACACCAACGGCCTGGTGCGCAACCCCGAATGGGACATCGGTCTACAAAAGACCGGCTACATCTCGGCGGCGGGGCGCTGTCTGGTCATGCAGACCCAACTGGCGGGGCGCAAGCTCATCATGGTGTTGCTCGATTCTGCCGGCAAGTACTCGCGAATCGGTGACGCAGAGCGCATCCGCAAATGGCTGGCCGAAGCCCCTCTGATCCCGGCAGCCTTGACGGCTCAGCCCCGGTAGCCGAGCGCCGACGAAATCTGCGCGGCTGTGCTCTTGACGCGGTCAAGCCAGCTTTCTTCAAGCCTGTCGGCCGGTGCAGATACTGACAAGCCAGCCAGCAACTTGCCCTGGTCGTCAAAAATACCTGCGGCCATGCAGCGCACGCCAAGCTCCAGTTCTTCGTCGTCTCGCGCCGCGCCGTTTGCGCGCACGGTGGCCAGTTCACGCTCCAGCCGTGTGATGTCGGTGATGCTGTTGCGGGTGTGCCCTGTCAGGCCGGTGCGGGCCGCGTAGGCGCGCACACGCCCCGGGTCGTCATGCGCCAGAAAGAGTTTGCCCACCGACGTCAGATGCAGAGGCGCGCGGCCACCCACCGTACGCACCACCTGCATGCCAGATCGCTCGCTGTAGGCGCGCTCGATGTACACGATTTCGTCACCTTGCCGCATCGACAGGTTCACCGGTTGCAGCGTCATCTTGTGCAACTCGCGCATCGGGCCCAAGGCGGCGTCCCGCACGTCCAGGCGTGCCTTGACCAGGTTGCCCAGTTCCAGCAGCCGCATGCCCAGCCGGTAGCTGCCTGCCTGCGGGCGGTCAACGTAGCGGCCGATCGTCAAGTCGTTGAGGATGCGGTGCGCGGTAGACGGATGCAGGCCGGTGCGCTCACTGATCTCTTTCAGCGACACCGGGTCAGGGTGCGAGGCCAGCAAGTCGAGCAATGCAAAGCTGCGTTCCAGCACCTGGATGGTCGGAATCTGGGGTTCGTGGCTCATCTTGGACATGTGTTTTCGAGCTTACTCCGATTTTGCATGGCGGAACGCGCCCTTGCATGCCGAGATTTCTACCGCTTGGTCAAGGGTACAAGTCCTGCGGCAGCATCTCTGGGCCGTGTGTTGAGGCGCATTCTTTGTGCGGCCTTGCCATTGGTTGCCGGCGCCGCGCTGGGCCAGCAGGCAGCCGGGGCACCTGGGTTGCCGTCCTCGGGCGGAGGTGCCGCCAGTGCTGCCCGTGATGCACGTGCGCCCGCAGCCGAAGGCGCCGCCGTGCCGGCTTCTGCCGGTTCTGTGCAAACGCAGTGGATACCGGTGCCGCGAGCGGCTGGCCGTTTGCGTGCGTCGGATTTGGGTCTGGTCATCAACACCGCCGACCCCTACTCGGTGCAGGTGGGCGAGCACTACATCGCCGCACGGCGTTTGCAGGCCGAGCAGGTGCTGCGCTTGGACTTGCCCGTCAAGCCCGCCCTGACGAGGCACGAGTTTGAGGACTTGCAGCATCGCATCGCGTCGCACTTCGGCGCCGCCACGCAGGCACTTGCGCTGGCCTGGACGCAGCCCTTTGCAGTTGAATGCAATGCCATCACCGGCGCGCTGGCCCTGGGCTTTGACGCCGATCTGTGCCGCAAGAGCTGCAACCCGTCGCGCCTTTCGCGTTACTTCAATGCCCGCACCGCCAGGCCCTTTGCCGACCTGGGTTTTCGGCCATCCATGCTCTTGGCCGCCGGCAGCGTGGCGCAGGCCTTGGCCCTGATCGACCGTGGCGTGGCGTCGGACCACACGCTCACCTTGCGTGCCCGCCCACCCGTGCTGGCCATGATGCTGGCCACGGGCGACGGTGCCCGTCGCGTGCGCATGGCTTTGTACCCGCCGCCAGGGCTGATCCGGGGGGCCGGGGTGGACGTGCGGCACGCACCGGCGGCCGATCTCAACACCACGCCCCGGGTGCTGATGGCCATTACCGGCAGCGTGCGCCTGGCGTTGGAGCCGGCCCCCGACTGGGTACCCGGTGCACTGGCTGACCACTTGACGTCGGTGGGCGGCAGGCTGGTGCCGGACAACGGCCAGAGCACGGTGCTGGAATGGATCGATTCCGGCGCCACCGCCAGCCACGGCGCTGTGAGCGAACCCTGCAACCACCTGCAGAAGTTCCCACACCCGCAAGTGCTTTTGCTGCACTACTTGCAGGGTGCCACGGCGCTGGAGGCCTACTGGAAGAGCGTGGCTTGGCCGCAGCAGAGCCTGTTTGTGGGCGAGCCCCTGGCCGCGCCATTTGCCCGTCGATAGGCGGCCCGTTTTCGGGGGCCTTGGCTTCAGCGGGACAGCGCGGCGGCTGCGCTTTCGCCAGAGCGCACGGCACCCTCCAGCGTGGCAGGGTAGGGTCCGTCGATGTAGTCGCCTGCGGCCACCAAGCCCGGTGCCACGGCCGCCTGTGGCCGCCGCAGCGTGGGTGTGCAGGCAAACGTGGCGCGGCGTTCGGCCATCACGCGCAGGATTTGGGGTTCAGCGGTGCCCCCCGCGCTGGCAAATGCCGCGCGCGCCTGCGCCAGCGCCGCTTCACCAACGGCTGGCAGGCCGCGCTCGACCCAGCTTGCCGCACCGCTGACCACCAAGGCCACCACACCGGGGTGGCCACCAAGGGCACCGTGGTCAAAAGCAAACTGCGCCGGCGCTTCGGTGCCCTCTTGCAGCGCCATCATCGGTGAGGGCAGCCGCACGCCCGGCCAGTGCATGTACACGGTAGCGATTGGCTCGTAGCGCAGGGTGCGCGCCTGCCCGGCCCATTGGGGTGCAACGGCCAGGGTCAGGCGTGCCGCTTCTGCCGCGCTGCAGGCCAGCACCACGTTGTCGAAACGTCGGCCATCGACGTGCCAGGATCCGCCGTGTGGCTCCAGGCTCTGAACACGCGAGTTGAGCCGAACTGCCGCACCCTGCGAAAGCAACCAGGTTGCGGCGGGGTTGGGCAGCAATGCGCTGAGCGGGACGCGCGGCAGCATCAGGTCGGCCGAGCCAATGCCACTGAACAGCGCGTCATGCAGCACGCGCAACAGCACCTGGGCGCTGGCATCCCTGGCTGGCGTGTTGAGTGCGGCCACGCAAAGCGGGTCGATCAGCAACTGGCGCACAGAGGGCGGCAGTCCCTGGCACAACATGTCCACCGTCAAGTCGGGGCTGCAGCGGAACCCCGCCAGGGCCCATCCCGCAGCGGCGCGCATCAGCGCCCATCGGTCGAGCCAGGTCCAGCCGACGCAGCCCGCCACGGCCAGACCAAAGCCGAGCCAGGGTGGGCCGGGCGGCATGCGCAGGCCTCGGCCGTCGGGGTAGCGCAGTTCCAGTGGTTGGCGGCAGAGCAGGGTGGTGGCGTCAGCACCCACCGTGGCCATCAGCGCCAGGGTGCGCTTGTAGGCACCAATGAGGATGTGCTGGCCGTTGTCCAGCGGCAGGCCGTTGACCACCACGCCGCGTGCGCGGCCGCCAAGCTGGGGTGACATCTCCAGCAGTGTGACGCGGTGGCCCGCCTGCGTGGCGCGCACGGCCGCTGCCAGGCCGGCCCAGCCGCCACCCACAACGGCGATGCTGTGTGCCGGACTCAACGGCCGCGAAGGTGTGTGCGCGTGGCGATCCACAGCTTGCGCAAAGGCGTGAGCGACGTGCGCTGGTGCAGCACCTGGAAACCCTGTGCCGTAATTTCGTCCAGCAGCGTGCGGTAGATGTTGGCCATCATGAGCCCGGGTTTTTGTGCGTTGCGGTCGGCGTCTGGCAGCAGCTTGAAGGCAGCGTCGTATGCGGCCTGCGCGCGTTCGGCCTGGAATCGCATGAGGGCGGTAAAACGCGGGCTGTAGCCCCACGGTGCTTCACGCTTGAGCAGCTCATTGGCCTTGACTTCAAAGCGCTGCAGTTCCGCCATGGGCAGGTAGATGCGGCCCCGGCGCGCGTCGTCGCCGACGTCACGGATGATGTTGGTGAGCTGCATGGCCTGGCCCAACTGGTGCGCGTACTGCACCGTGCTGTCGTGCGTGCGGCCAAAGATGTTGGCCGCCACCTCGCCCACCACGCCGGCCACCAGGTGGCAGTAGCGTTGCAGTGCCGGGTAGTCGAGAAACCGGGTCTGGTCGAGGTCGGTCTGGCAGCCTTCAATGACGGCGTGGAGGTGCTCGGCCTTGATGCCAAAGTCCGCCGCCAATGGCAGCAACGCCAGCATCACGGGGTGCGACGGTGTGCCAGCAAACGCCTGCGCCACCTCGGTGCGCCACCACTGCAGCTTGCGTGCGGCCACGCTGGTGTCGGCAATCTCGTCCACCACGTCGTCCACCTCGCGGCAGAAGGCGTAAAACGCGGTGATGGCGGCGCGGCGAGCCGGCGGCAGAAACAAAAAAGCGTAATAAAACGACGAACCGCTGTTCGCTGCCTTGTCTTGCACGTATTGCTGTGGCGTCATTGGGGCAGCCCCCCCATGCGCCAGGCCCGCCACAACAGGAGCGGGCCATCGGCAATGCCAATGGTTGGGCGGCAAGACAGCGAAGCGTGGTCCATGCGGGCGATTTTCTCAAGAATGCGCAGACCGCCTTGCACCACCAGCCGCAACTCCCAGCCGCCACGACCCGGCACGCGCAAGGCCAGCGGAGCGCCCTGGTGCATGAGCGCAGCGGACCAGGCGCACAGATCCTTCACAAGCTGGCGTGTCGCCGCGGTGTCGCGGCCCGACGCCAACGCCTGCAGCGTCACGCCGTGTGCAATTTGGTCCGCCTGCGGCACGTAGTGCCGGCCGCGCGGGCCGTCAACGCTGAGGTCTTGCCAGAAGTTGATGAGCTGCAGCGCGCTGCAGATGGCGTCGGCCTGTTGTAGCGCTGCCGTGTCGTTGACGCCGTACAGATGCAGCAACAGCCGGCCCACCGGGTTGGCCGAGAGCTTGCAGTAGTCCAGCAGCGCAGCACGTGTGGGGTAGGGCGGGTTCTGCACGTCTTGCTCAAAAGCGTCGAGCAGTGCATGCAGCGGAGCGGCGGGCAGCGAGAATTCGCGCATCTGCCTCGCCAACCGGTCAAATACCGGCCGCCAACGCGTGCTGCAAGACTGGCCAGCGGCCGTGTTCAACAAGTCGCGTCGGTAGGCCGCAAGGTCTGCCAGCCGCTGCCCGGGTGTGGCGGCGCCTTCGTCGGCCATGTCGTCTGCCGTGCGCGCAAAGTGGTAGATCGCCATCACTGCCGGGCGCAAGGCCGGCGGGCACAGGACCGAGGCGACAGGGAAGTTTTCGTAGTGGTCGATGCGGTTCACCGGGCTGATTCTCGCCATTCCGCAGGCTGTTCCTGTTGCCGAAGTCGGAATTGACAGCCATCAACTCGCCCAATACATTACTGACCAGTCAGTCAGTAGTGGCTATCAACTCTTTTTGTGGACCTGGCCCCATGCCCAAGAACCGCCGTATCCAAGCCCTGATCGCCATGCTGCTGGGGGCCACCGCGCTGGCGGCCTGCACGCGCCCCGAGCCGCTTCCCGAGCCGGTGCGTGCCGTGCGCACCATGGTCGTGGACACGGGCACTGCCGCAGGCGCGCACGAGTTTGCTGCCGAGGTACGTGCCCGCACCGAGACGCGTCTTGGGTTTCGCGTGGGGGGCAAGTTGCTGAGCCGCACTGCCGAAATGGGCCAGCAAGTGAAGGCCGGGCAGGTGCTGGCGCAACTGGACGCCACCGACCTGCGCCTGGGCCAGGAAGCCGCATTGGCCGCCCAGCGCGCCGCCCAGTCGAACCTTGACTTGGCCACGGCGGAGTACAAGCGCTACCAGGACTTGCGCGAGCAGGGCTTTATCAGCGCGCTGGAGCTTGAACGCCGTGCCAGCGCACTGCAGGCGCAAAAGTCGCAGTGGGAGCAGGCCACCGCACAGTCGGCGGTGCAGGGCAACCAGGCCGGCTACAGCCGTCTCACGGCCACTGCAGCAGGCGTCATCACCGCCGTCGACGCTGAGCCTGGCGCGGTGTTGGCGGCCGGTGCGCCGGTGCTCAGGCTCGCGCACGACGGCCCGCGCGACGCTGTGTTTTCGGTGCCCGAAGACGGCGTGCAGGCCCTGCGTGCGCTGCAGGGCCGCAGTGGTGCCGTCCAGGTGCGCCTGTGGGGTGCGTCTGAAGCCCTGCCTGCCACGGTGCGCGAGGTCTCGGCTGCCGCCGACCCCGCCACCCGCACCTATCTCGTCAAAGCCGACCTGCGCGGCGCAGCACTGCAACTGGGCCAGACGGCCACGGTGGTGGTGGCGCTGCCGCGCCGTGAAGGCGTGACGCGTCTGCCCCTGGCGGCCGTGATGCAACAGCAGGGTCAGACCGCTGTGTGGCTGCTGGACCGAGCGGCCATGACGGTGAAGGTGCAACCCATTGTGGTGGGCGGCGCCGACGGCAATACCGTGGTGGTGGCCGCCGGCCTGAGCCCTGGGCAGACGGTGGTGACGGCCGGTGTGCACACGCTGACGCCGGGCCAGAAGGTCAAGCTCTACCAGCCGCCCAATGCACGCGCCGGGGCCACTGACCGGGCGCCAGCGACCACAGCGGCGCCGTCGGCCACGGCCGCGAGCCAGCCTTGATCGGGGCCTGACCATGAACCCGCAGGACCCCAGTCTCGCCGACGAGTTGCAAGAAGAAGCCCGCAACGGCCCCGTGTCGCGCTTCAACATCAGCCGCTGGGCACTGGAGCATCCGAGCCTGACGCGTTACCTGCTGGTGGTGCTGATGGCGCTGGGCGTGGCCGCGTACTTTCAGCTTGGGCAGGACGAAGACCCGCCCTTCACCTTCCGTGCCATGGTCGTGCAGGCCTTCTGGCCTGGCGCCAGCGCACAGCAGATGGCCGAGCAGGTGACCGACAAGATAGAGCGCACGCTGCAAGAGGTGCCCTATGCCGACAAGGTGCGCAGCTACACCAAGCCGGGTGAGTCACTCACCATCTTGCAACTGGCGGACTCGTCCCCTGCCAAGGACGTGTCAACAAGTTGGTACCAGGCGCGAAAGCGCGTGGCCGACATGCGCAGCACGTTGCCGGCCGGCGTCATCGGCCCGGTGTTCAACGACGACTTCGGTGACGTCTACGGATCGATCTACGCGCTTACCGCCGACGGGTTCAGCCGCGAAGAAATGCGTGTCCACGCTGAACGTGTGCGCCAGCGCCTGCTTCGTGTGCCCGACGTGGCCAAAGTAGAGATCTTTGGCGCACAGGCCGAAAAGGTGTTCGTTGAAATCTCACAAAAGCGCCTGGCGCAACTGGGCCTGGACATGAACCAGGTCATCGCGCAGATTGGTGCTCAAAACGCGGTGGAAGGCGCAGGTGTCATGAACGCTGGCACCGAGAGCCTGCAGGTGCGCGTGGCGGGGCAGTTCAACACGGTGGACGAACTCAAGCGCTTTCCAATTCGCGCGACCAACCCCAGCACGGGTGTGGCAAGCAGCCTTAGGCTGGGTGACATTGCCGACATTCGCCGGGAGTACGCGGACCCGCCCAGCGTGAAGGTGCGCCATCAGGGTCAGGACGTGATCGCACTGGGCGTGGCCATGGCCAAGGGTGGCGACATCATTGCGTTGGGCAAGGCCCTGGGCGTGGCCACGGCCGGGCTGCAGGCCGAGCTGCCTGCCGGTGTCACCGTGAGCCAGGTGCAAGACCAGCCCACGGCGGTGTCGCGGTCGGTGGGTGAATTTGTGAGTGTGCTGATCGAAGCCGTGCTCATCGTGCTGGAGGTGAGCTTCATCAGCCTGGGTTTGCACACGCGCCCGCTGCGTGTGGATATCTGGCCCGGGCTGGTGGTGGGCATCACCATTCCGCTGGTGCTGGCCATCACCTTTGTGACCATGTACTACTGGGGCGTGGGGCTGCACAAGATCAGCCTGGGCAGCCTGATCATTGCGCTGGGCCTGCT
>CAZUKT010000133.1:0-9654 GCA_964620975.1 uncultured Rubrivivax sp.
CGGCCTGGGCGTAGCGGTCGGCCGCCTGCGCCTGGGCGGTGAGGCCGGCGATGTCGCTGCTTTGTTCCACCTCGGGAATCAGCTGCTCCAGGCTGGGCACCTGCAAGAAGATGGTGCTCAGGCCCTGCGCGCTGGGCAGGCCGTCGCCCACCAGGCGGCGCAGCCGCACCTCCACCTGCCGCGCTTGTGACAGGGCCTGACTTTGTGCCAGCTCGGCCTGCTGCAGATTCTTGTGTGCCTGCACCAGCTCGCTGGCCCGGCCACGGTCTGTGCGCACGATGGTTTCCAGGGCCTCCAGCAGGCAGCCCATCTTGCGCACGTACTGGCCGTACACCACCACGTGCTGGCGCAAGCGGCTGCGCTCCAGCGCCAGCGACACGGTGGTCATGGCCAGTTGTTCACTGGCCGACAAGTGGCCCTGGCGTGCCGATTCGGCCAGCTGGGTGCGCCAGTCGGTGAGGCGGTCAACGCGGCCGCCGTCATACAGCAACTGGCTCACGTTGAGCGATGCCCGCACCTGCAATGCCGACGTTTCGGTGCCCGCCAGCGACTGCGACCCCCCGGGGCCCACGCCTGCCGTCAGGCTGGCCTGTATGCGCTGGGCTGCGGCCGCTTCTTCGATGTCGCTTTGTGCGGCAGCGGCCAGCATGCTGGCCGCACCCACAGCGTGGCTGCGCTCCAGTGCGTCGTGCACCAGCGTCTGTAGCACCGTGCGGGGCTCCACCGGGGCCAGGGGCTCTGCCGCTGGCGCTGCCACGGGCTCGTAGCTGTCTTCGTCCACACAGGCCGCCTGCGCGGGCAGGCCCAGGGCCAGCGTCAGCAGCGCCGCCGTGCCCAGGCCACGGCTGCGCCGGCCTGTGCGCAGGCGGCCTGCGGGGGTGGGGGTGGAAGCAGACATGATGGCGGTCCGGGCAGCACGCACCTGGCTGGCACGCATGACGCGAGTCTGGCTTTGGGCCGCGCCTGGCGCTCGGGCGAAATCAAGCCCATAAGCGGCGCTTTTCGCGCGCGTCGCCTTGCAGCACACGCCGCTTGGCGCTTGGCGCTTGGCGCTTGGTGCTTGGTATTGCGGCCGGCCGGCCGCTTGGTGTTGCGGCCGGCCTGCCCTGGCGGGCTGGCAGACCCTCAGTCTTGCAGCGCTTCTTCGGGCAGGCGCTGCATCACACGCTGCGCGGCTTCCTGGATGTGCAGCAGCGACAGCCTTTCGGCCGCTTGTTCATTGCCGCCCAGCACGGCCGCCAGGATGTGCTGGTGTTCGTCCCATACCAGCTCGCGGCCTTGTGAAGGTTCCACCACCGCCACCATGGCGCGGCGCAGGTGGTGCCAGTACAGGCGCAGGGTTTCGGTGAGCAGCGGGTTGCCCGCCGCTTCATAGATCCACATGTGAAAAGCCACGTCGGCGCGTGTCAATTCGGCCACCGATCCGCCCTGCACGGCCAGGCGCCCCCGCGCCAGCAAGGCTTCGGCGTCCCCGCGTGACAAGCTGGCGCTGTTGCGCGCCGCCAGCTTGGCGGCCATCGGGTCCAGCGATTCACGCAGTTCGTACAACGCCTTGAAGAAGCTCTTGCGCAGCGGTGTCACCACCAAGCCGCGCCGCCCGGTGTCTTGCACAAAGTCTTGCGATCGCAGCACGGTCAGCGCCTGCGTCACCGGCTGGCGCGACACGTCCAGCCGCGCCGCGAGCTCGTCCTGGTTGATGCGGTCACCGGGGCGCAGCGTGCCGCCGCAGATGGCCTCCAGAATGGCCGTGTGCACCTGCTCGTAGAGCGACGGCGCGGCCTGTGGCCGGCTGAGCGCCAGTGGGTCGTCCAACATGGGTGGCAAACGGGGCTCCAGGGGCATGGCGTGGGTCGGGTTGGCGTCAGTTGGATTCGGCCAGGCGGCTGGCTGCGGCCTGGCTGCTGGCAAAACCCTGCGCGTAGTCGCAGTAGATGGCGGCCGAGCGCTGGATGATGCCCAGCTTGCGCTCGTCCAGCCGGCTCAGCGCACGCGCCGGGCGGCCACCCCAGAGCCAGCCGCCTTCAAGCACCTGGCCCGGTGTGGTGCTGCTGCCGCCGGCAATGAGCACCTGGTCGTGCACCACGGTGCCCGGCGCCAGCGAGCTGCCCATGCCCACCAGCACCTGGGCGCCCACACTGCAGTCGTGCAGCAGCACGTTGTGGCCGATGGTGGTTTGTGCACCCACGCTCACGGCCCGGGTGCTGGACCGCAGCACGCTGTTGTCCTGCACGTTGCAACCCGGCGCCAAGATCAGCCCCAGACCTGGATCGAGGCGCTGAACCTGGCCCGGGCCCGGGCCCGCCGCGTCCACCACGCAGCCAAACCACAGGCTGCTGCCAGCACCCATCTGCACCCGGCCTGCGCCCACCACGGTGGCGGCCACGTAGCAGGCCGGGTCGGCCGCAACCTGCATGCTGTTGGTGTGCAAGTGCTCACCCGCCCGCAGCCGCGCCCCGGCGGCAGCGCGCACACGCTGGTGCTCGGCTTGCAATTCACCCGCAGCCACGGGCCGCACGGCCACGGCGGGCACGCCTTCGCACCATTGGCCGGCCGGCAACACACTGCGCGGAAACACCACCGCGCCGGCCGCCACCACGCAGCCGGGGCCGATGGTGGCGCCGTCCAGCACGGCCACGTCACGCTGAATGACGCAGTCGTCGCCCACGGTGCAGGCGTGCACCACGGCGTCGCCGCCCACGCTCACGCCGTGGCCTATGGTGGTGCCGTACAGGCCATGGGCGATGTGCACGGTGCTGTGCTCGCCCAGAAAGAAGCCGTTGCCCACCTGCACCACGTGGCCGTCGCCACGCAGGGTGGCGTAGGGCAACAAGCAGGCCTGCGCGCCCAGCGTCACGCGGCCCAGCACGGCGCTGCCGGTGCCGGCCTGTTGCACGGGGCCGGCCAGCGTGGGCATCACGCCGTCATAGGGCAGAACCAGGGGCCAGTCGGGGCGCTTGCTCATGGGGTGGATTGTCAACGGTGGTGCAACGCAAGGTCGTGCGGGACGGCGCAGCGGGTCCATGTCAGGCGGGCATCAGGCGGGCATCAGGCGAGCATCCGGCAGCTATCCGGCAGCCATCACAGGGCCATCACACGGCCACCTGGCGCCAGGTGTGTTCGGCCGTGTCCCAGGCCTGCACGGCCTGCAGGTCGGGCACCCAGGCCAGGCCCGACTTGCCGTCGGACGAGCGGGCTTCGGTGCTCACCACCACGTCCAGCAGGGCCGGCAGGTTCTGCATGGCCAAGGTGATGGCCGCGTCCAGGTCCTCGTGGCGTTGCACACGCTGGCCGTGCATGCCAAAGGCCCGTGCCATGGCCGCGTGGTCGGCAAACTGCAGGCGTGTGCCCACCACCGTGTTGAAGCGGTCGGCCTGGTCGCTGACCTCGATCTGCCAGGCGCCGTTGTTGGCCACCACGATCAGCACTTTGGCACCGTGGCGCACGGCGGTGTCGATCTCCATGGCGTTGAAGCCGAAGGCGCCGTCGCCCGTGGCCACCACCACCTGGCGCCCCGGGTACGCCAGGCTGGCGGCCACACCAAAGGCCGTGCCCACGCCGATGCAGCCCAGCGAGCCGGGGTCGAGATACGTGCTGGCCTGCAGGCCCACACGCGCAAAGCTCAGGAAGTCGCCACCGTCGGCCACCAGCACAGCGTCGTCTTGCAGATGCGTCTGCAGCGTCGCCAGCAGCCGGTTGGGGTGCATGCGGCCTTGGGCGTCGGGCGGCGCGGTCTGCATCGCCTGCTGCAGCTTGGCCACACGTTCCAGGTGCTTGCGGCGCACGGCGGCGGCCCAGTCGCGGTCTACCGCCGGCACCCGGTCGCCCGCAGCGGCCAAGATGGCAGCCAGTGCGGCCTTGGGCTGGGCCAGCATCTCGACCTCGCCACGGCGGTTGTCCCGCAGTTCTGAGGGTGCGTCGGCGATGCGGATGAAGCGTGCCTCGCCCAACACGGCCGGCGACCCGTAGGCCAGCTGAAAGTCCAGCCGGCGGCCCAGCGTGAGGATGACATCGGCCTCGGCCATTACGCTGCCCCGCATCGCGGCCACCACCGAAGGGTGCGCGTCTGGCACCAGGCCGCGGCTTTCGCCAGTGTCCAGATACAGCGCTCCGCAGAGGTCAAGCAGCTTGCTCAGTTCAGGGCCGGCGCCACGCGCACCCCGCCCGCTGATCACCAGCGGCCGGCGTGCCGACCACAGCAGTTCCATCGCTTGCGTGGCCTGCACCGGGCACGGCTGCAGCACCGGCCGCTGGCGTGCCACAAAGTGTTCGGCCAGTTGTGTGGCCACGGGCACCGCCGCACGCAGCACGTCGGTGGGGAAGTCCAGGTACACCGGCCCGGGGTCACCACCCTGCCCCAACGCACGCGCCACAGCCTCACCCAGTTCCTGCAGCACCAGCGCCGGGTCGCGCACGGTGCGGGCATAGCGGGTGATGGGGCGCACGAATTCGGTGTGGGGCAGGTCTTGCAACGCACCGCGGTTGTCCTGCCCACGCGGCGGCGTGCCCGACAGCACCAGCACCGGTGCACGGGCGATATGGGCGTTGGCGATGCCCGTCATGGCGTTGGTGACGCCGGGGCCGGCGGTGACCAGGGCCACCCCCAGCTCGCCCGTCAACTCGGCATGGGCGTGTGCCATGTAGACGGCGGCACGTTCGTCGCGCACGTCCACGATGCGCAGCCCGGCGGCCTGCGCATGCATGAACATGGGCATGATGTGCCCGCCACACAGTGTGAAGACGCGGCTCACACCCTGCGCCTTCAGGAAGCGGGCAATCAGCGCCGCTGCGCTGGCGGCGTCCAGGCCGTTGCTGGCAGCTTCGCTTGCCACTTCATGAGCTCCGGGGCAGTTCACCGGCACACGGCTTAGGGTGGGCGGTACAGCCAAGCGGCCGCCGCGGAACCGGCTTTGCCGGGCCGCTGGGAGCGCCCCCTTGAGGGGGAGCGCCGAAGGCGCTTCGGAGGTGGGCCACGTTCTAGAACACCGGCACTTCGCGGTAGGTGCCCCACAGCAGCTTGAGCTTCTCGATGATGTCGCCCATGCTGGCACCGGCCTTCACCAGTTCAATGGTCAACGGCATCACGTTCTGCGTATCGTCCTTGGCCACTTCCACCAGCTGGTCCAGCAGCGCCTGCACCTTGTTGTTGTCACGTTCGCGCCGGATGCGTTGCAAACGATCAATCTGGCGCTTCTCGGCCGTGGGGTCGTGCGGGTGCGTTTCCAGGTCTTGCACCTCGCCCTCTTCGCGGTAGAGGTTGACGCCGATCACCGGCTTTTCGCCGCTTTGTTTGTTCAGCGCCTGTTCGTAGCTGAAGTCGGCAATGTGGCGCTGGAACCAGCCCTCTTCGATGAGCTTGATGGTGCCGCCGTTGGCTTGCACCTCATCAATGACCTCGAAGATCTTGCGTTCGTACTCGGTGGTCAGGTGCTCCAGGAAGTAGCTGCCGCCCATCGGGTCCACCACCTCGGTGACGTGCACCTCCTCGGCAATGATCTGCTGCGTGCGCAGTGCGATCTTCATCGCTTCTTCGGTGGGGATGGAAAACGCCTCGTCCATGCCGTTGGTGTGCAGGCTCTGCGCGCCGCCCAGCACCGCAGACAGCGCCTGGATCGCCGTGCGCACGATGTTGATCTGGTACTGCGGCTTGGTCAGCGTGGCTGCGGCCGTTTGGCAGTGGAAGCGCAGCCGCATGCTTTCGGGGTTCTGCGCGCCGAAACGCTCTTTCATGATCTTCGCGTAGACGCGGCGCGCGGCGCGGAACTTGGCGATCTCTTCAAAGAAGTCGGCCTGGCAGACAAAGAAGAAGGCCAGGCGCGGTGCGAAGGCGTCCACGTGCATGCCGGTCTTCTGCACCTCTTGCACGTAGGTGATGAGGTTGCACATGGTGAAGGCCACCTCGTGCAGCGGCGACGAGCCGGCTTCACTGATGTGGTAACCCGAGATGTTGATCGGGTTGTAGCGCTTCATGTGCTCAGCGCAATAGGTGATGCAGTCGCGCACGATGCGCACGCTGGGCGCAATCGGGAACACGTATTCCTTCTGCGCCATGTACTCCTTCAGGATGTCGGCCTGGATGGTGCCCGACAGCTTGTGCATGTCGCAGCCGCGCTTTTGCGCCAGCGCCACGTACATGGCCAGCAGGATCCAGGCCGATGGGTTGATGGTCAGCGAGACGCTGATCTTTTCCAGGTCTATGCCTTCGAGCAGCGCTTCCATGTCGGCCAGCGTGTCGATGGCCACGCCTTCGCGTCCGACCTCGCCTTCGCTCATGGCGTGGTCGCTGTCGTAGCCCATCAGCGTGGGCATGTCGAAGTCGGTGGACAGGCCGGTCTGGCCTTGTGCGATGAGGTACTTGAAGCGTTTGTTGGTGTCCTCGCCGGTGCCGAAGCCGGCGATCTGGCGCATGGTCCAGTTGCGGCTGCGGTACATGGTGGGATAGGGGCCGCGTGTAAAGGGGTACTGGCCGGGCAGGCCGATGTCTTCAAACGGCGTGTGTGCCAGGTCGGCTGGCGTGTAGGTACGCTTGACCGGCAAGCCGCCGAAGGTGTGGAACTGCGCCTTGCGTTCCTTCTGCTTGGCCAGGAAGGCCGCCACCTCGTGCGACTCCCAGTCCTTGACCTGGTCCATGATGGCTTGCAGTTCGGCGTTGGTGGCCTTGGTGTTCATGCGGGGTCTTCCAGGTGGATGCCGTCGAGCAGCAGCTCGGCGGCCTGATAGGGGGAGATCTTTCGTTCGGCCAATTGGGCAGACACGTCGGCCAATGCGCCCCGCCGCGCGGCCATGAACCGCTGGTGCAGCAGGTCTTCGGCTGTCTTGAGCATGCGGAATTCGGCGATGCGGCGTGTGCGTTCGCGGCCGGCGTCGCTTTCGCGCATGTACTGGCCGTGGCGCACCAGGCATTCGATGAGCTGCTCAAAGCCTTCGCCCTTGGCCGAACTGGTGGGCACCACGGGCGGGTTCCAGCCGCCGGTGCTGCCATTGCCGCTGAGGCTCATGCCCATCACCAGCATGTTCTTCAGGTCGCTGATGGTGCGGTTGGCGTCGCTGCGATCGCACTTGCTGACCACGTGCACGTCGGCGATTTCCAGAATGCCGGCCTTGATGGCCTGGATGTCGTCACCCAGCCCCGGCGCCGACACCACCACCACGGTGTGTGCGGCGCGGGCGATTTCCACCTCGGCCTGGCCCACGCCCACGGTCTCGATCACGACGGTCTCAAAGCCCGCCGCGTCCAGCACGTCCACCGCTTCCAGCGACGCGCGTGCCATGCCACCCTGCGCACCGCGTGTGGCCATGCTGCGGATGAACACACCCTCGTCGTTGACGAGCTCGCTCATGCGGATGCGGTCGCCCATGATGCTGCCACCCGAATACGGGCTGGACGGGTCCACGGCGATGATGCCCACCCGCTGGCCCATGGCGCGCAGTTTGAGGGTTAGCGTCGAAACCAGCGTGCTCTTGCCGCTGCCGGGCACGCCGGTGATGCCGATGACATGCGCACGGCCGGCCTTGGCGTACATCAGCGCCATGGCCTCGCGGCATTCGGGCACGCCGGCTTCGGCGCGTGTCCTCAGCCGTGCCATGGCCGCGCTGTCGCTGGCCAGCGCACGCGGCACCAGCGCCAGTGACGGCACCGGCGCCATCAGGCGGCCCCGGTCTGCAGCCGCTGCTGCATGTCCTTGAACACCTGGCGGTCGTCAATGACACGCCGCGCCTTGAAGTCGGTGCGCGGGTAGGTGCCCGGGTCCACCACTTCCACCATGGTGCGCAGGCCCAGCATGGTGCGCACGTCGTGCGCCACCTGGTCACGGAAATGCGCCTTGGCGCCTTCGCCCAACGCGCCCAGTTCGGCGTTGCATTCCACGCGCACCAGCAACTCGTCCATGATGCCTTCGCGGCTGACGATGATGCGGTGCTCGCCGCCGTAGTGGGCCAGTTTGTTGAGCACGGCGTCGATCTCGCTCGGGTAGACGTTTTCACCGCGGATGGTGACCATGTCGTCGATGCGGCCGAAGATGCCCTGCGGCAGCTGCGGGTAGGTGCGGCCGCAGGCGGTCTTGTCGTTGGTCCACAGCGCCAGATCACCCGAGACGAGGCGGATCATGGGCTGCGAGGTGCGCTCCAGGTGCGTGTACACCGGCGTGCCACGCTGGCCGTAGGGCACACGCTCAAAGGTCTTGGGGTCGCAGACTTCGGTGTAGCAGACGTCCTGCCAGCACAGCATGCCCACGCCCGATTCGGCCGACGCGGCCACGTTCATGAAGGGTGACATCTCGGCCATCGAGCCGCAGTCAAACACCTGCGCCGCGTAGGCGTTGGCAATGCGGTCACGCACACCGGGCACGCTGGCGCCGGGCTCGCCCGAGAAGAA
Source organism: uncultured Rubrivivax sp. (assembly GCA_964620975.1). Classification (GTDB taxonomy): domain Bacteria; phylum Pseudomonadota; class Gammaproteobacteria; order Burkholderiales; family Burkholderiaceae_C; genus Rubrivivax. The sequence continues at coordinate 8,372 of CAZUKT010000133.1, forward strand.
CATGCGTTCAATGCCAAAGTCGGCCGGCTTCAAACCTTCTTTCAGCGCCGTCTCAGCCAGGTACAGCGCGTACGACGGCGTGCCGTAAAAGGCCTTGGGCTTGATCATGGCCAGCCACTGCACGGCGCGCTGACTCATGCCGGGTGCACCGGCACCAAACGGGAAGGCCTTGGCCCCCAGCCGCTCGGCGCCCGACAGTGCGCCCCAACTGCCCATGTACAGGCTGAAGATGGCGGCGACAAAGACGATGTCGCCAGGCCGTATGCCCATGCCCCACATGATGCGGGCGTGGGCGTTGGCGATGTGGTCCCAGTCTGCGCGGCCGATGGCAAAGGCCGTGGGCCGGCCCGTGGTGCCACTGGTGCCGTGGATGTGGAAGACCTCGCTGTCGGGCACGCACAAATAGTCGCCAAAGGGCGGTGCGCGGTGCTGCGCGGCGCGCAGATCGGCCTTGTTCACCACCGGGCAGCGGCGTTCAAAGTCTTCCAGGCTCTTGACCTGGCTGGGGTGGAAACCGGCCTCGTCCCACTTGTGGCGGTAGAAGTCGCAGGCGTTGTAGGCGTAGTCGCAAACCTCACGCAGCCGCTGCACGATGGCTTGGTCACGCTCGCCTTGCGGCATGGTCTCGCGCACCGCAAACCAGTAGCGGCTGCCGGGGTCGGGCTGGTAGCTGTTGTCGTAGCGCGGGGGCCAGCTCCAGGATTCCATTTCAGCCATGGCTTGTCTCCTTGCGGCAGTTCTTCTTTTGCCGGGCTCAGCGCGGGCCGCGCTCGGCCACCAGGCGTTCAATCGTGGCGATGATCTGGTTGGGTGGCGTGTCCTGCAGCAGCACCTCGTGCACGCCCATGATCTTCAGCGCCACCACGTCCTCGTCGGGCATCACGCCGCCGCCAACCAGGATCATGTCGTCCACGCCACGCGCCTTCAGGCCGGCAATGACCTTGGGAAAGATCGTCATGTGCGCGCCCGACAGCAGGCTGATGCCCAGCACGTCCACGTCTTCCTGCACGGCGGCCGCCACCACCTCGTCGGGGCTGCGGTGCAGGCCGGTGTAGACCACGTCCATGCCCGCGTCGCGCAGCGTGCGCGCCACGATCTTGACGCCCCGGTCGTGGCCGTCGAGGCCAACCTTGGCAAGCAACACGCGGATCTTGTTGGACATGGGAGGCTTCCTTTCGTTGGCAACCGGGTCAGAACTTCCGACTGCAGCATTCCGTATTTCGTATGCGAAAGTCCGAAGACTTGGCAACGATTAGAAATTCGGGTTTGCCCTGCACGCCATC
>CAZUKT010000134.1:0-9628 GCA_964620975.1 uncultured Rubrivivax sp.
CACGCCTGGCCGCCCTGCCAAGCCGCGCCCTGGCCGAAACGCGCCGGGCGCTGGACGCGGCCGTTTGCATGGACTTTGGCGATGCCATCACGCTGGAGGCCAACGCACAGCGCGAGCTTGGCAGCGCCGCTGACTTTGCCGAAGGCGTGGCTGCGTTCTTTGCCAAGCGCCCACCGGTTTTCAAGGACCGCTGAAGCCATGCCAAGCGCACAGGACATTGCCGACGCCACCTTCAAGGTGTTGTGGGTGCAAGACCGTGTGGCCCAGGCGCTGGGTATGCAGGCGCTGTCCGTGGGGCCCGGCACCGCCACCCTGCGCATGGTGGTGCGGGCCGACATGCTGAACGGTCTGGCGCTGTGCCACGGCGGCATGGTCACCACGCTGGCCGACAGTGCCTTCGGGTTTGCCAGCAACAGCTACAACGAGCAGACCGTGAGCTCGGGCCTGGACGTCAACCTGCTAGCGGCCGCAGCGCTGGGTGACGTGCTTACCGCCACGGCCTGCGAAATCAGCAAGGCGGGCCGCACGGGTTTGGTTGACGTGCGCGTCACCAACTAGCGCGGCGAGGCCGTGGCGTTGCTGCGGTGCCGGTCCTACGCCATCAAAGGCCGGGCCGTGGTGGCCGGCCTGCCCATAGGCCGCGCTGCGGCCGGGTGAACAGGCGCCGCCACCTGCCCCGCCGCTGAAACGGCCTGTGCCACGCGTTGCACCTGGCCGCTTGCGGGCAGGCCCCAGCCGTCCACCGCCTGCTCGGGGCCGTGGCACAGCGTGCGTACGCCGGCCAGCCCGGCTGCGGCGGCGCGGTCAAGCAAGGTCTCGGTGGCGGTTTCGCCCAGGCTCAGCACAAAGTGCTGCCAGCGCCGCTGCACACGTTCTTGCAGCCAGGCGTCTTCCAGCGCCTGCCGCACCGCACCAGCGTCGCGCCCGGCTTCCAGCACGCGCGGCGCCAGCGCGCCCACGAAGAGGTTGAAGTCGTGGCGCAGCGTGTGCGCCGGCAGCAGCAGCGCCAGCGCACGGCAGCGCGTGCTCCAGCCCGGCGTGGCAAAGAGCAAGGTCACCAGGGCTTGCAGGCCTTGCGCGGCATTGAGCAGCCGCACGCGGTTGGGTGGCAACACGGCCAACGGCAACTGCGCAACCTGCGCAAAGGGCAGGGGCGTGGCAAACGCCTGCAGCGCGGCCAGGCGCCACCATGCCGCAACGTCGAGCCCGCCCGCCGGCGCGGCGCCGGCTTGCTGCGCACGTGCCTGGCGCACGGCCTGCTGCACGCTGAGCCCGGCACGGGCCTGCGCGGCGTGCTCGCTGAGTGTGGCCAGGTTGCCGGCGGCAAAGCCGGCGTGTGGGTTGAGCCGCTCCACCTGCGCCGCATCGGCCTGGCCGGCAGCGCCACCCAAGGGCATGCGTGTGACTGGGCAGCGGGCGGCGTGGATCTGACACAGGTAGTTGGCCGAGACCTGCTCAACATCAAACACGATGCCGCGCCGCCAGGCCAGCAGGCGCAGCGCCAGCCACTGCCGCGTGAAACGGTTGCCTGCCAGGTGGCGCCTGCCAAAGACAGCCTTGCCGGCCATCCACCCCTGCGCCACCGGCGTGCCCGCGTGCAGCAATTCGGCCGGTGGCACCAGGCCGTGGTGGGCGTGGTCCCACCCGATGTCGAAACCCGTGCGCTCCATCGGGTCGGCAGGAACCACGGGGGCGGTGTCAAGGGCGAGTGCGCTTTGTGCGGCTTGGTTCATCTGCGTCTCCTGGCGGCCGGGCCCCATGCCCGGGTTTCAGGGTGCAGTTTCGTGGCTCACTGGCTCATGGCGTGAGCTAGTAAAAGTCAGCTCGTGTGGTCCGCCAGACGCCAGCTCTTGCGCATCGCAACGACCAGGGCCATGCCCACGGCAACGCCCAAGGCGTCGGCCAGCATGTCCAGCCAGTCGCCGCGCCGCGACGGCAGGTAGGACTGCACCACTTCAATGAACGCGCCGTAGGCCAGCAGCGACAGCACCACACGCCATTGGCGCGGCACGCTGGCGCGCCCCGCCAGGGTGGCCGCAAAGCCGAGCGCTGCAAACGCCAGCACGTGCTTGAGCTTGTCGGCATGTGCAAAGCCTGGGCCCCCGGGGTCGGGTGCAAAGGCAAACCAGGAAACCACTGCCATCAAGAAAAGCAGCAAGACCCGCCAAGGGCGGTGGAACCGGGCGTCGTGCAGCAAGGCGTGTAGGGAGGGCATGTCGGGCTGGATTCTGGGCCCTGGCAAAGCCCCCAGGGGCCGGTGCTAGAATCATGGGCTGTATCTGGTTGGGTGCAAACACAACCCGATTCAAGCCGGTGTAGCTCAGTTGGTAGAGCAGCGCATTCGTAATGCGAAGGTCACCAGTTCGACTCCGGTCACCGGCACCAAGGATTGACGCGGGTTAGTGGGTTAGCGCCTGCTAACCCGTTTGTCTTTGCGGTGGCCGATGCAACCGTGTATGCACGCCCATTACCGCCGGCCCGGCCCGCGCGAGGTTTGAACCAGCAGTGCGCCGGCAGCCCCACCGACCCAACGCGCTCGCCCATTGCTTGAAAGTGCGCAACCGCGCTGGTGCGGGCCGGTGGCCCCGATTCGATCGCAGCCTTCAGCAGTCGGCCTTGCCCTGCTGCGGTTTGCGTCGCAGGTAGGCCGGCACATCGATGGACTCCGCCGTTGCCGAGTAGTTGGCTTGCTCGTCTTTGGCCAACAGCCGGCTGCGCAGCTTGCTGGACGAGAAGTACAACTCCTTCATGGCACGCTCGCGCTCGCGGCTTTCGGCAACCGCACGCATGGCCACCAAAATCGCCGCCACCCATTCGTTGCCGGCGAAGCACCGGCTGGCTTCTTCCAGAAGTTTCTCCACTTGCGTCCAGTTCCCTGCGGCAGCGGCCTTGCGCATGGCCATCAGCGCTTCGGCGGCGGCCAGTTCAAGCCGCCGCCGCGCAACCAGTTCGTCGTCCACCAGCGCACTGAACTCGGCCGGCGCCATGACGGGCACCGACAACCCCGCCAGGTCCAACTGCACCGGATGACCGTCCAGCGAGCACCCGGTGACTGAAACGCTCAAGACCTTGCACAAGGCACCCACGGGCGGCATGGCAGCCGCCGGCACGGTGACGCGAACCGCTGCCCAGGCCTCCGCGCCCCAGGCCAGGTCCGGCAGCCGCCAGCCAGTGTTTGTGTGCTGAAGGTGGTTCACGACGTCCACCTTGAACCCTTCCGGTGCTGAGACAGCCAGCCGCAAGTCACGCAAATACAGGTTGCCCAGCAGTTCCAGTTCTTGCTGGAAGGGGTCCATCAGGTCTTCGGCGGTTTCGCCGTAGTAGTGGTTGCCGCCGCCGCTGCGCGCCATGGCCACCATCAGTTCTTCGTTGAAGTCATCGCCCAGGCCGTAGGTGCTGGTGGTGATGCCCTTGGCCGCCCATTCGGCGCACTGCGCGGCAATCACCTCGGCATCGATCACGCCTTCATTGGCCTGGCCGTCTGACAGCAGCACCACGCGTTTCAGGCCGTTGCCGGCCGGGTGGGCCAGCGTGTCGGCGCCTTCGGCCCAACCGCCATGCAGGTTGGTGTTGCCACCGCTGCGGATGCCGGCTACAGCGGCGCGCTGCGCCACGCCGTCGCCCAGCGGCGCGGCCGGCCAGAGCCGCTGCACCCGGTTGTCAAACATCACCAACGCCACAGCGTCTGTCGGCCGCAGCTTGCCCAGCACGTACTCGGCGCAGCGCTTGGCCTCGTGCAGCGGCCGGCCGCTCATCGAGCCTGACCTGTCGATCACCAGCGCCAGCGCCTGGGGCGGGCGCATGGCGACATGGCCCTGGGGTGCATCGGGCGCCTGAATGCGCACGAGCACGTCCAGCGTGTTGGTCTGCCCGGCGCAAAGGCCAGGCCGATGGGGTGCAAGGACGACGGTGCATGACAGCGAGACTTGTGGTGCATTCATGGTGGCGGTTCTCCAGGTCAGGAAAGGCCATGCTGGCCTGTGACTCGCTCAAACAGTGAGCCACCAGCATTGCGGGCACTTTCGTTTTGACGCGGCGGGATCGTTGGCGTGCCCAAGGCTTGGCGGGGCAAGGAACCGGGCCCCTGGGCCCAGCCGGGCAAACGCCTGCTTGGCGCTGCGGGGCGCGGATGGCGGGGGCGGGTGAAGTGTTTCGTCACCACCGTCAGCGCCCCATGCAGCGCCCCATGCAGCACCCCATGCACCACCCCACGCAGCGCCTGTGCCGGTTTGACAAAACGCAGCGCTTGACGCGGCCACACCCGCAGCGGCTTGCAGGTAGCAGAATGCCGCCGCACCCGACCGCACCCGACCGCACTCGACAACGCCCGACCGCACGCCAGTGCAGCCCACAGCACCCCACGGCCCAAGCCGACAAGCCATGTCCCGCGACACACTTACATTTCAGGTTCCTGCTGCGACTCTGGCCGCGCTGCGCCGGGCCATGCGCACGGCCGCAGCGCAGACGCTGCCCTTGCGCACGCTGCACGCCGACACGGCCAGCGGCCATTTGGCGGCAGCCGGGTTGAGCTTGCAACTGCGCCAGGAGGGGCGCTGCTGGACCCAGGCGTTGTCTGTGGCGGCTGTGTTCGCGCCGGGCGCTGAACACGCCGTGCAGGTGCCCGCGCTGGCCAAAGGGCTGCCCACCATCGACATGCGCCGCCATGCGGACTCTGCCGTGGCTGCCTTGCTGCCACCTTCGGTCGGCTTGGGCAGCGAACTGGTGGTGGTGCAGTCGGACGTTCGGGTTGAACGCACGCGCCGTGTCTTGCGTCAAGGTGCCACGCGGGTTTTGGCCACGCTGGACGAAGGTGATGTGCTTGCGGGTGACAGCGGCCTGCCGATCCTTGAACTGACCTTTGAATGCGTGGCGGGGCCGCAAGCTGGCTTGGTGGCGCTGGCCACGCGGTGGATAGGCCGCTACGGCCTGTGGTTGGGTTCAAGCAGCCGGCTCGGCCTGGCCGGGCATTGCGCGCCTGGCAGCACACAAACTGCGCTCCGACCTGGTTCACCGTTGACGCTGAAGCTGCACCCTGATGAAGCTGTGCACGCGCTGGTGCGCAGTTGCCTCGCTCACCTGCTGCCCAACGCCGCGTGCGTGGCATCGGGCACCGGCTGCCCTGTGCACTTGCACCAGACACGGGTTGCCCTGCGACGGCTGCGAACGGTGCTGCGGGTCTTCGGACCATGGTGTGCCGACGTTGATGCGGGATGGGGCGCCCGGCTCAAGGACGTTTTTGGACACCTTGGCGCCGCGCGCGACAAAGACGTCATGGCTGCGGCACTGGTGCCAGAACTGCAGGCAGCCGGGGCACCCTATGTGCTGCTGCCCCCGGGCGCTGGGGGCGACTCGCCAACGCAGATTTTGCGCGGCAAGGCCTTCAATCACTTGCTGCTGGAACTGCTGGCCTTTGCATGCCCCACACCCTTGGCGCCGCAAGGCGGCAGCGCTGTCGGCGGCTTGCCAGCGGCGCACCCCGGGCTGGCAGATTTGGTGCCGCCGTTGATCAACCGCATGCACCGCCAGATCGCCAAGGACACGAATCATTTCTTGTCCGCAGATGACGCCGCGCGGCACCAGACTCGCAAACGGCTCAAGCGGCTGCGCTACTGCGTGGAATTTGTCGCCCCCATGTTCCGGGCCAAGGCGGTGGAGCGTTACCTGGAGCCCTTGCGGGTGGCGCAGGAGGCACTTGGCGCCTTCAATGACCTGACGGTGGCCGACGTGGCATTCCGCACCCAGGTGCATGCAGATGCGCGCGCCTGGTTTGCCGTGGGTTGGCTTGCAGCACGGCGCGCCACTTGTCTGCAGGACTGTGCCCATGCCCTGGGCCGTTTGACGCAAGCCGATCGCTTCTGGAAGCCATAGCGCCAGTTGGCAGCAGGCAGCGTGGCGGGCCGGCCCGGCTGCCGCTCTTGCGCGTCCACGCGCAGCCACGTGGGGCGAGAGCGCGGGCATGCCGCCGACTTCAATGAATCGACTTCTCCAATTCAAGGTGCAGTGCGATCAAGGCGTCGCGGCTGCGAACCAGCTTTCGGCGCATTTGCGCAATGGCCTCGACGGTGCCGCCAGGGTGGCTGTCTATGACCTGGTCCAGGCCATGAATCCAGGCACAAAGCGTCTGGTCGACCAGCGCATCGGTGCGCACCTGGGTGCCGGGTGCGGCATCGCCATCATCGTGGCACAGGCTGAGCAGTTCGCTGGCCGGGAAGCCGTCCAGGGCCTCATGCAACTCTGCGGCCAGTGCATCCAGGCCTTGACGCGTGTGTGGCCTCTGGGCGGTGTCGCTGACCATGTCATTCCTGGTTCACGAATGAGGGCAGCGCAGCCGCCCCCCGTGTGACACCAGTCTATGCCTTGAATGCCGGCTTTCGGGCATGCCAGACGCAAACTTGCGCTGGCTCAACTTGCGCACCCGCACCCGCACCGCACGGCGCGGGGCGGCACGGCGGCCCGGCGGCCCGGCGCCAGCCAGCGCAGGCCTCAGCGCGTGCGCCTGGGCAACCGGGCGCCCAAACCGGCCAGGCCCGCCAGCATCAGGCCCAGCGTGCCCGTCTCGGGCACGGGCGTGGTCACGGCAAGCGCCACAAACTGCGTGAACTGCGCCGCGCCAAAGTTGTTGTCAGACACCAGCACCAGTGTCCGTTTGCCGTTCACTTCAGGGCCCCAGGTGATGCCTTCGATGTTGTCCAGCGCCAGGGCCGAGCCGTCGTCGTTTTGCAGCGTGGACATGTCCAGCAACAAGGTCTTGCTCACCGGCGTGTAGGCCGCACCGGCCAGCGTGGAAAGACTCGACACGTCAGTGGCGCCGCGTGCGTCCACCTGATAAAGGCGAATGGTGTTGCCGGTGGGCAGGCCGTTGGGCCCGACACCCGGCGTGGCTGCGCCCACAGCAAATGAGCGTTCCACGGCAATGAACTGGCGGTCGCCGGTGGCCAGCAATTCAACCAGCCCGTTGGTGGCAAAGCCGCCACCCACGGGCGGCAGCGCCACCGGGTCCACGGCGTACACATATTCGGCGCCGGCCGCACCGGTGGCCAGGTTGAAGGAGAGGATTCGTGACGGCGAACCGGTGCTGACTGTGGCCGCCCCGCCGTCTTGCACCAGGGCGTTTTCGGTGGCGGTGTACAGCGTCAGGCCGTCGGTGGACACGGCCAGGCTTTCAAACGCCAGGTTGTTGCGAATGCCGGGGTCTGCGGCGCCCAGGCCGCTGGGGCTGAAGCGCGCCGGCACGGCAAAGTCGCGCAAGTGCACGCCGGCAGCACTCATCTCGCGCACCGTGGGGTCTTGCAGGGCCGGCAGGCCCGCGCCACCGCGCTGGCCTTCGTTGCTCCAGATCAGGTTGCCGTTGCTCGGGTTCAGGCGCAGGGATTCGGGGTCCACCGTGTTGGTGGCAAAGGGCGCTCCGCCGGGCTGCTGCAGGGTGGTGACGCTTTGGAACGTCACACCCGCAAAACCTGGAGCGGCCGAGCGCACGAACTTGCTCAGGTCCAGGCTCAGCTCGTAAAAACGAGCCGCGCTGGTGGCGCTGCGGTCGTCGCTGATGGCCAGGTAGTTGCCGGTGGCGGTGTTGCGGTCTATGCCCGACAGCCCGCCCACCACGGTGCTGGAAAACAAGGTGCCGCTGGGCACGATCTGTTGCCCCAGGTATTCAATGCCTGTGGCTTGTGCGGCACCCGCACACAGGGTGGCCAGGGCGATGGCGCTCAGGCGGCGTTGGATCTGGACATTCATGGCGTTCTCCTCAAGGGTGCGGCCAAGTCTGCAGTGCCGCCATGACACGCACGAGACGCGCTTTGTGGCGGCCTGGGGCCGATCGGCTTGTGTCTCTGTGGCTTGGGGCGCTTGAGTCGCTTGTGTCGCTTGTGTCGCTTGTGCTTCTGTCACGTATGCCGCGCGTGCCGATCCGGCTTGCGCCCCAGGCCTTCTGCCCGACACCGTGTTGACACCAGCGGGTCACAGGCTCCATGCATGCTGCGCCGGCCCCGCAGGGTCTGCGGTGGCACGCCGTGCCCCATTTGAAGGGCGACACATCCACAGCCAACCTGCAAAGAGCCTTGCCATGCCCCACAACGCCAGTCGCCGTCAATTTGTCTTCAAGCTCGCTTCGGTCTCGGCGGTGGTGGCCGGCGGTGTGGCACTGTCAGGCTGTGGGGGCGACGGCGAAGACCCGGCTTTCATGTACGGCGTGGCCAGTGGCGACCCCCTGGCCGACCGCGTGATGCTGTGGACCCATGCGCGGTTTCCCACCCACAGCGACGCGGTGGAACTGCGCTACGAGGTGGCCGACGACGCCGGCTTCAAGTCCATCGTGGCCACCGGCAAGGCCACAGCCGGCCCGGCCACCGGCTACACCGCCAAGGTGGACGCCACCGGCCTGGCACCTGGCAAGACCTACTACTACCGCTTCACCAACGGCTGGGTGTTTTCGCCAGTGGGCCGTACCCGCACGCTGCCTGTGGCCGCCACCGAGGTGAAGTTTGCCGTGATGAGCTGCGCCAACTACCCGGCGGGCCTCTTCAACGTGTATGCCGAAGTGGCCAGGAGCGATGCGCAATTTGCCGTCCACCTGGGGGACTACATCTACGAATACGACGCGGCGGGCTACGCGTCGGCGGGTGCTGCGGCTCTGGGGCGCAGTTCGTTGCCTGCCAACGAGTTGCTGACGCTGGACGACTACCGCCAGCGCCATGCGCAGTACAAGTCTGACGCCGACAGCAAAGCCATGCATGCGCGCCTGCCCATGATCGCCGTCTGGGACGACCACGAAATCGCCAATGACACCTACAAGGACGGTGCGCAAAACCACAGCGTGGCCACTGAAGGCAGCTGGCAAGCGCGCAAGGCGGCCGCGTTGCAGGCCTATCACGAGTGGATGCCCATCCGCACGGGCGCCGACCCCTCACGCATCTACCGCAGCTTCAACTTCGGCCAGTTGCTGAGCCTGCACATGCTGGACACGCGCCTTGTCGGGCGCGACGTGCAGGTGGACATTGCCGAGCTTGCCGGCCTGGCCGGCGCCGCCAAGCAGGCGGCGGCCATGGCCACTTTTTCATCGCCCACGCGCCAGTTGCTGGGCGCTGAACAGTTGGCTTGGCTGAGCAGCCAGATGGCGGGCAGCACGGCCACGTGGCAGGTGCTGGGCCAGCAGGTGCTGATGGCGCGGCTGGAGTTTCCGGTGTCGGTGCTGGCGGCGCTGAATTCGACGGACACCTCACCGGCGGCCCAGGCCGCAGGGGCCGCAGCCGTCACCGCCTACCTCACGGCCAAGGCCACACCGGCTGCGCAGCGCACCCCTGAGCAGGCTGCGCTGATGAACCCCCAGCTCAACCCCAAGCTGGGCTACAACCTGGACGCCTGGGACGGCTACATCGTGGCGCGCGAAACCGTGCTGGGCACGGCCCTGGCGTTGGGCAAGAAGCTCGTCACGCTGGCGGGCGACACCCACAACGCCTGGCACAGCGACCTCACCCTGATGGGTTTGTCCAACCCCGCACTGGCCAACGTGAAGGTGGGTGAAGAATTTGCCACCAGCAGCGTCAGCTCACCCGGCCTGGAGTCCTACCTGGCGCTGCCGAGCGCGCAGGTCAAGGGCATCTTCGAGGGCGTGGTGGACGATCTGAACTGG
>CAZUKT010000135.1:0-9572 GCA_964620975.1 uncultured Rubrivivax sp.
AATCAGGACCCATGCCTCATGGGGGGGATCTTCCCGCACCCCACGGGAGTCCCAAAATGGCCAAACCCCAGTCGGCGGTCGGAGACCGCCGCTACAGAGACGCCAGCCCGGTAGCGGCGGGTACACCCCTCAAGTCAGTGAAACTGGAGGGCGCGCCATTGACATCCGCCCCCTTTGCTTTTACTCTGCGCCCCTCAACACGGTACCCCTTGGAGCGCCCATGACCGATGCCCAACGCCTGCAGGAGATTGCCCGGCGACGCACCTTTGCCATCATCTCGCACCCCGACGCCGGCAAGACCACCCTGACCGAGAAGCTGCTGCTTTACGGCGGCGCGATCCAGCTGGCCGGCTCGGTGCGCGCCCGCCGCGACAGCCGCGCCACCACCTCCGACTGGATGGAACTGGAGAAGCAGCGCGGCATCTCCATCTCCTCCACCCTGCTGCAGTTCGACTACCGCGACTGCGTCATCAACCTGCTCGACACCCCCGGCCACAAGGACTTCAGCGAAGACACCTACCGCGTGCTGACCGCCGTGGACGCGGCGCTGATGGTGATTGACGCCGCCAACGGCGTGGAGCCACAAACACGCCGTCTGCTGCAGGTCTGCCGTGCGCGCAACACACCCATCCTGACCTTCGTCAACAAGATGGACCGCGAGGTGCAGGACCCACTGAACCTGATGGACGAGATCGAGCGCGAGCTGGGCATGGGCGTGGTGCCCTTCACCTGGCCCGTGGGCATGGGCAAGCTCTTTGGTGGTGTGCTTGACTTGCGCAAGCAGCAGATGCGGGTGTTCAAGGGCGGTGAAGACCGCAACCGCAGCGACGAAGGCGACGACATCATCGACGGCCTGGCCAACCCGCTGCTGCACACACGTTTTGGCGCGGCCTACGAACAAGCCGCCGGCGAAGTGGAACTGGTGCAAGGAGCCGCACCCGCGTTTGACGAAACACAGTTTCTGGCCGGCCGCCAGACGCCCATGTTCTTTGGCTCGGCCATCAACAACTTTGGCGTGCAGGAGATTCTTGACGCGCTGGTGGACCTGGCGCCGCAGCCGGGTGAACGCGCCGCCATCCAGCGTGTGGTGCAGCCCGACGAGCCCAAGTTCACGGGCGTGGTCTTCAAGATCCAGGCCAACATGGACCCGGCGCACCGCGACCGCATTGCGTTCTTGCGGGTGGCTTCGGGCCACTTCGAACGTGGCATGCGGCTGAAGGTCACGCGCAGCGGCAAGGAACTGCGGCCCAACACGGTGGTGAGCTTCTTGAGCCAGCGCCGTGAGCTGCTGGACGAGGCCTTTGCCGGCGACATCATCGGCATCCCCAACCACGGTGTGCTGCAACTGGGTGACACGCTGACCGAAGGCGAGGCATTGCAGTTCACCGGCCTGCCCTTCTTTGCACCCGAAATGTTCCGCAGCGTGGAAGTGGCCGACCCGCTAAAGACCAAACAACTGCGCGCCGGCCTCACGCAGCTGGGTGAAGAAGGCGCGATTCAGGTCTTCAGGCCGGTGGCGGGTGGCGTGCTGCTGCTGGGCGCCGTGGGGCAGCTGCAGTTTGAAGTGGTGGCGCACCGCCTGGAGCATGAATACGGCTGCAAGGCACGCATCATGCCGGCGCGCTACAACGTGGCGCGCTGGGTGACCTGTGACGAGCCCAAGGAACTGCAGCGCTTCATTGACGGCAACGCGCACCGCGTGGCGCTGGACGCCGTGGACGCGCCCACCGTGCTGCTTGAATTTGCCGGCGAGCTGCGCGCCATGCAAGAGAACTGGCCCAAGATCAAGTTCCACGCGCTTCGTGAGCATGCGGGGCTGGTGTTCCAGAAACAGTTGGAGGGGTGAACGAGCCCGTACGCCGTGCCCGGGAAGGGGTCTGGCGCCAGGTGAAAGCCCGCCACCGTTTCAGCGCCGGCGGCTGATCCGGTAGATCGGGCCAGACACCTTCAGGCCGCCGTGGCCTGGCGCACCGCGTGGTCCCACGTGGCCATCAGTTCGGCGGCGCGGGCCCGTGGCATGGTGGGCAGAAAGCGCCGGTCCACCTGCCAGTGCGCGGCCAGTTCGTCCAGGTTGCGCCACACACCGGCCGACAGCCCGGCCAGGTAGGCCGCGGCCAAGGCCGTGGTTTCAATCACCTTGGGCCGCACCACGGGGATGCCCAGCAAGTCGGCCTGGAACTGCATCAGCAGGTTGTTGACGCAGGCGCCGCCGTCCACACGCAGCTCGGTCACCTGGCCCACGGTGGTGGCGTCTCGTGCCATGGCCTGCAGCAACGCCGCGCTCTGGAAGGCAATGCTTTCCAGTGCCGCGCGCGCAATGTGCGCCACCGTGCTGCCGCGTGTCAGGCCCACGATGGTGCCGCGCGCGGTGGCGTTCTAGTACGGGGCGCCCAGGCCGGTAAAGGCGGGCACAAAGATCACGCCACCGGCGTCGGGCACGCTTTCGGCCAGGCCCTGCACCTGGCCGCTGCCTTCAATGGCGCGCAGGCCGTCGCGCAACCATTGCACCACCGCGCCACCAATGAACACACTGCCTTCAAGCGCAAATTCCGGTGTTGCCGTGGCTTGCGCCGCACTGGTGGTGATGAGCCCGTTGGCGCTGGTCTGGAACCGCGCACCCGTGTGCATGAGCATGAAACACCCGGTGCCGTAGGTGTTCTTGGCCAGCCCGGCCTTGAAGCAAGCCTGGCCAAAAAGCGCGCTTTGCTGGTCACCGGCCATGCCGCCCACAGGCAGTGCGGCGCCCAGCAGCTCGGGCAATGTGTGGCCGTAGACATGGCTGGACGGGTGCACAGCGGGCAGCAGCTCGCGTGGCACCTGCAGCAGGCCCAGCAGTTCTTCGCTCCACTGGTTGGTGTGCACGTCCAGCAGTAGCGTGCGTGCAGCGTTGCTCACGTCGGTGGCGTGCACCGCGCCGCCGGTCAGCTGCCACAGCAGCCAGCTGTCCACGGTGCCGAAGGCCAGCTCGCCGCGCTCGGCGGCGGCGCGCGCGCCGTCCACGTGGTCCAGGATCCACTTCAGCTTGGTGCCCGAGAAGTAGGCGTCCAGGATGAGCCCGGTCTTGCTGCGAAACAGCGGCTCCAGACCTTGCGCACGCAGCGCGGCGCAGGTGGGTTCGGCGCGGCGGTCTTGCCAGACGATGGCGTTGTAGATGGGCAGCCCGGTGCGCCGGTTCCACACCACCGTGGTCTCGCGCTGGTTGGTGATGCCGATGGACGCGATGTCGGCCGCCGTGAGCCCGGCCTGGGCCAGGGCCTCGCGTGCCGTGGCCAACTGGGTTTGCCACAACTCCATCGGGTCGTGTTCCACCCAGCCGGGCTGCGGGTAGATCTGGCGGAATTCACGCTGCGCCATGGCCACCACGTGGCCCTCACCGTCAAAGACGATGCTGCGTGAGCTGGAGGTGCCCTGGTCCAGGGCCAGCAAGTGGGTTTTCATGCGGCGTTTTCATGCGGGGGATTCATGCGGCCCTTCATTCGCTGCACACCTTCAAGGTGACACCGGCGGCGGCCAGCAGGGCCGGAAACGGCGGCGGCGGTGGCTGGTCGGTGAACAAGATGTCCACCTGGTCGAGTTGGCCCAGTTCCACCATGGCCGGGCGGTTGAACTTGCTGTGGTCGGCGGCCAGCCAGATCTCGCGTGAATGGCCGATGATGGCGCGCGCCACCTTCACTTCACGGTGGTCAAAGTCGCGCAACGTGCCGTCGGCTTCAATGGCCGAAATGCCGATGACACCGATGTCCACCCTGAACTGCTGAAAGAAGTCCACCGTGACTTCACCCACGATGCCACGGTCTCGCGAACGCACCACGCCGCCGGCGATGATGACTTCGCAATGTGGGTTGTCCGACAGGATGGCCGCCACGTTCAGGTTGTTGGTAATGACACGCAGGCCCCGGTGGCCCAGCAGTTCACGCGCAATGGCCTCGGTGGTGGTGCCGATGTTCAGGATCAGTGAACAGCCATTGGGCACCGCCTGCGCCACCGCGCGCGCAATGCAGCGTTTGGCCTGGTCGTTGAGCTGCTCGCGCTGGCGGTAGGCGATGTTTTCGGTGGTGGAACCCGGCACCCGCACACCGCCATGAAAGCGCGTCAGCAGGCCGGCTTCGGCCAGCAGCCGCACGTCGCGCCGCACGGTCTGCAGGGTGACACCAAAGCGGTCGGCCAGCGCCTCTACGGTGACGCTGCGCAGGCGTTGCACCTCGGCCACCAGCTCGAGTTGGCGTGGGCTGGGGTTCATGGGTTCGAATCTAAACGGTCACATACGAACACATCACAGGGTTTACCTGTAGGCATAACGAACATGAAACGAACAGAATCGGTTGCACACCGAAAACGGTCGTGATGGATTGCGCAGTCCCGCTGCGCACCGGCCCCTTGGGCCGGCAACCGCAGGCAAGCGCCGTGAATACCGCCCTTTCCACCCGCACCCCCACAACAGCACCCGCCGCCCAGGCACCCACCCAATGCGACGTGCTGGTGGTGGGCGGCGGCGTCAACGGCGCCGGCATTGCGCGTGACCTGGCCGGCCGCGGCCAGGCGGTGGTGCTGTGTGAACGCGACGACCTCGCTTCGCACACCTCGGGCTCATCCACCAAGCTCATCCACGGTGGCCTGCGTTACCTGGAGTACTACGAATTTGCGATGGTGCGCAAGTCGCTGATTGAACGCGAGCGGCTGCTCAAGGGGGCGCCGCACATCATGTCGCCGCTGCGTTTTGTGATGCCCCACAACCCCAGCATGCGGCCGGCCTGGATGATCCGCGCCGGGCTCTTTTTGTACGACCACCTGGCCAGGCGCGAAGTGCTGCCCGGCTCTACCGCCATTGACCTGCGTGGCAGCCCCATCGGTGCGCCGCTGAAGAAAAACTTCACCAAGGCCTTCGTCTATTCCGACGGCTGGGTTGACGACGCACGGCTGGTGGTGCTGAACGCCGTGGACGCCGTGCAGCGTGGCGCCACGGTGCTGACACGCTGTGCCTGCGTGGACGCAAGGCGCGAGGCCGGCGTGTGGCGCGTGACGCTGCGCCACCAGGACGGCCACACGCAGGAAGTGGTCGCACGGGCACTCGTCAACGCCGCCGGGCCCTGGGCGGCACAGTTCCTGGCCGACCATGCACACGTGCCGCAGCACAAAGCGCTGCGCCTGGTGAAGGGCAGCCACATCGTGGTGCGCAAGATGTTTGACCATGACCACGCCTACCTCTTCCAGAACCCCGACAAGCGCATCATCTTTGCCATCCCCTTTCTTGGCGAATTCACGCTCATCGGCACCACCGACGTCGAGCACCGCAGCGCCAACACCCCGGCGCACATTGACGACAACGAAATCAGCTACCTGTGCGAGCAGGCCAGCCGCTACTTTGAACGCCCGGTGCAGCCGGCCGACGTGGTGTGGTCTTACGCCGGGGTGCGGCCGCTGCTGGAAGACGGCAAGGGCAACGCGGCGGCCGTCACACGCGACTACTTCCTGGACTTGGACACCCGGCTCGCGCCGCTGCTGACGGTGTGGGGCGGCAAGCTCACGGCGTTCCGCAAGCTCGCTGAAGAGGTGGTGGATCTGCTGGCACCGGCCATTGGCCTGAAGCAGCCGGCATGGACGGAAAGTGCCTTTCTGCCGGGCGGCGATCTCAGCGCCTACATCGGCGCCGCGCAGCGTCCGGACACCGACTTCGAGCGTTTTGTGCAGGCCTTGGTGGCCCGCCACCCGCAACTGACGCCGGTGCTGCTGCGGCGCCTGGCACATGCCTACGGCGCACGCGTGAGCCTGGTGCTGGGCGACTCTGTTCACCACACCGGCCTGGGCGCCGAGGTGGCGCCGGGGCTCTTTGAAGCCGAACTGACTTACCTGCACCACCACGAATGGGCACGCTGCGCCGACGACGTGTTGTGGCGCCGCAGCAAGCTGGGCTTGTTCCTGACCGCAATGCAGCGTGAAGCGGTGGCCACTTGGTGCGCCGCCCATTGGGGCCCGATAGGCGCCACAGTGCCTGCCCATGGCCAGGAAGCCGCATGCAGCTAGTGCTCAAGCGCATCGAGCAGCGTGTCGGGCCCAGCGTGCACCTGTTCCCGCTGGACCTGACCCTGGTGCCGCGCGCGGTCACCGTGCTGCTGGGCGCCACACAGGCCGGCAAGACCACGCTGATGCGTGTCATGGCCGGGCTGGACAAACCCGCTGCCGGCCAGGTGCTGGCCGACGGCACCGATGTCACCGGTGTGCCGGTGCGCCAGCGCAACGTGGCCATGGTCTACCAGCAGTTCATCAACTACCCGTCCATGACGGTGGCCGACAACATTGCGTCACCGCTGAAGCTGCAGGGCAAGCTTGACCGCACCGCCGTGGCCGCGCGCGTGGACGAACTGGCCGCCAAGCTGCACATCCAGCCCTTCTTGCAGCGCCTGCCGGCCGAGTTGTCGGGTGGCCAGCAGCAGCGGGTGGCGCTGGCCCGTGCGTTGGCCAAGAACGCACCCCTGATGCTGCTGGACGAGCCGCTGGTCAACCTGGACTACAAGCTGCGCGAAGAGCTGCGAGAAGAGCTCTCCAGCCTGTTTGCCAGCGGCCAGTCCACCGTGGTGTACGCCACCACCGAGCCCACCGAAGCGCTGCTGCTGGGCGGCTACACGGCCGTCATGGACGCCGGCGAACTGCTCCAGTACGGGCCCACGGCCGAGGTCTTTCACCGCCCCAGGTCCATGCGTGTGGCGCGTGCCTTCAGTGACCCGCCCATGAACCTGGTGCAGGCCCAGGCGGCGGCGCAAGGCATCTCGCTGCCAGCAGGGCACACGCTGGCCTTGGTGCTGCCACCCGGTGCGGCGGCCACACCGGGCCAGGCGCTGACGGTGGGCATCCGGGCCAGCGCGCTGCGTGTGCAGCCACGGCCCGGTGACATCCACCTGAACGGCGTGGTGGAACTGGCCGAAATCTCTGGCTCCGACACCTTTGTGCATGCCACCACACCCATTGGCGAACTGGTGGCGCAGTTGCAAGGCGTGCATGTGTTCACGCTCGGCTCGGCCATCACACTGCACCTGAACCCGGCGCAGGTGCACGTGTTTGATGCCACGGGTGAGCTGCTGCTGGCGCCGGCCATCCACACGCTGGCGGGGGCACGCTGAAATGGCGCGCATCGAGCTCGACCTGGCGCACGCCTACCGCCCCAACCCGCAGCGTGACGAAGACTACGCCCTGCTGCCGCTGAAGATGAGCTTTGAAGACGGTGGCGCCTACGCGCTGCTGGGCCCGTCGGGCTGCGGCAAGACCACGCTGCTGAACATCGTTTCGGGCCTGGTGACGCCGTCGCAAGGCAGCGTCAGCTACGACGGGCGCGACGTGACGCGGCAAAGCCCGCAGCAGCGCAACATTGCGCAGGTGTTCCAGTTTCCCGTCATCTACGACACCATGACGGTGGCTGAAAACCTGGCCTTTCCGCTGCGCAACCGGGGCGTGCCGGCCGACCGCATCAAGCAGCGTGTGGGCCAGGTGGCCGAGATGCTGGACATGAGCGCGCAACTCAACCTGCGCGCCGCCGGGCTGGCGGCCGACGCCAAGCAGAAGATATCGCTGGGCCGCGGCCTGGTGCGCGAAGACGTGTCGGCCGTGCTGTTTGACGAGCCGCTGACCGTGATCGACCCGGCCCTGAAGTGGCAGTTGCGGCGCAAGCTCAAGCAGATCCATCACGAACTGAAGCTGACGCTGATCTATGTCACGCACGACCAGGTCGAGGCGCTGACCTTTGCGCAGCAGGTGGTGGTCATGACACGCGGCCGTGCCGTGCAGGTGGGCAGCGCCAGTGAACTCTTTGAACACCCCCGCCACACCTTCGTGGGCCACTTCATCGGGTCGCCCGGCATGAACTTTCTGCCCGCACGTGGCACAGGCAACGGCATCGAGGTGGCACAGCACCTGCTGGCAGCGCCCAATGCCGCACTGGCAGCGCCTGGTGAATTCACACTCGGCTTGCGGCCCGAATACGTGCAGCTCGTCAGCGCGGGCCAGGCCGGCGCGTTGCCCGGCGTGGTGACGCAGGCCCAGGACATCGGCACCTACTGGCTCGTCACCACGCGGCTGGGCGACAGCGCCGATGCGCCGCTGGTGCGCGCACGGCTGAGCCCGGAGCAGGCCATACCCACGGTCGGCCAGCAGGTCTGGCTGGGCATCGTGGGCGAGCACACCTGCTACTACCGCAACGAGGAGCTCGTTGCATGAGCGCCGCACGGCCGTTCCGAAGGTGCGAACGCCCCCATGGGGGGCCGGCCCGCAGGGCCTTGGGGGCACTATGAAGCCGGTCAACCAGAAGGCCTGGCTGCTGATCTTTCCGGTCATCATTTGTGTGGCCTTCTCGGCCATCGTGCCGCTGATGACGGTGGTGAACTACTCGGTGCAAGACATCATCAGCCCCGAGCGGCGTGTGTTTGTCGGCACCGAGTGGTTCAAGGCCGTGATGCGCGACGAAGAACTGCACAGCGCGCTGCTGCGCCAGATGGTGTTTTCGCTGAGCGTGCTGCTGGTGGAAATACCGCTGGGCATCGCGCTGGCGCTTTCGATGCCGGCCAAGGGCTGGCAGTCGTCGGCGGTGCTGGTGACAGTGGCCATCTCGCTGCTGATACCGTGGAACGTGGTGGGCACCATCTGGCAGATCTACGGCCGCACCGACATTGGCCTCATGGGCGCCGCGTTGGCCGGCCTGGGGCTGGACTACAGCTACACCGGCAACGCCACCGACGCCTGGCTCACGGTGCTGGTAATGGATGTGTGGCACTGGACACCCCTGGTGGCGCTGCTCTGCTATGCCGGGCTGCGCGCCATACCCGACGCCTACTACCAGGCCGCCAGCATTGACGGCGCCAGCAAGTTTGCCGTCTTCCGCTACATCCAGCTGCCCAAGCTGCGTGGTGTGTTGATGATTGCCGTGCTGCTGCGCTTTATGGACAGCTTCATGATCTACACCGAGCCCTTTGTGCTCACCGGCGGCGGGCCTGGCAATGCCACCACCTTCTTGAGCCAGTACCTGACGCAAAAGGCCGTGGGCCAGTTTGACCTGGGGCCGGCGGCGGCCTTCTCGCTGATCTACTTCCTGATCATCCTGCTGCTGTGTTTCATCCTCTACAACTGGATGCAACGCGTTGGCACGCAAGACAAGGCAGAGGCCGGCCATGGATAAACGCTTTCACAAGCGCAGCATCTTCTTGCTGGCCTATCTGGTGTTTGCCATCTTGCCGGTGTACTGGATGGTGAACATGTCCTTCAAGACGAATGAGGAAATCCTCAACGTCTTTTCGTTCTGGCCGCATACCTTTACTTGGGACAACTACAAGGTCATCTTCACCGACGTGTCCTGGTATTCGGGCTACATCAATTCGCTGATCTATGTGGCCATCAACACGGTCATCTCGCTGCTGGTGGCGCTGCCTGCGGCCTATGCCTTCAGCCGCTACAGCTTCCTGGGTGACAAACACGTTTTCTTCTGGCTGCTGACCAACCGCATGACGCCGCCTTCTTTGATTGTGCCGGCGTCCTCCCAGCTCTACACCACGCTGGGCTTGATGGACACGCACATTGCGGTGGCGCTGGCG
>CAZUKT010000136.1:0-1608 GCA_964620975.1 uncultured Rubrivivax sp.
TACGGCGCACCGCAATAATCAGCCCGTCCGCCGGCGCGCTGCCGGCCCACCCAAGCGGCCTGCCGATGACCGAACACTTTGAAGTAGACGTGCGCCGAGACGGCCGCCGTTTTGATGCCGAGGCCACGCTGGTGCTGCCAGCCGACGTGCAAACGGTGTGGGACACCATCACCGACTACGGCGCCTTGCACCGCTTCATGCCCGGCATCCGCGACTGCAAGGTGGTGGCACGCAAGGCCGGTGCCGAAGGCGTGGAACACCTGGAAGTCGAGCAGCTCGGCGAGTTTCGCTTTCTGATGTTTGCGCAGAGCATGAAGGTGCACCTGCACATCGAACACCAGCATTTGAAGATGGCCGAAGCCAAGGCCTGGCAGTTTGACCTGGGGCTCTTCAGGCGCCGCGCCATCGACATCTTTGAAGGCCGCTACGAGCTGGCGCCGGTGGCCGGCAAGCGCAAGGCACCCGCCACCACACTGCGCTACACGGCTGTCATCGGCTTGCATCTGCCCCCGCCACCGGCCATTGGCAACGTGGCCATACGGCAGAACCTGTCGGCCCAGTTGCAGGCCGTGGCGGCTGAAGTGGCGCGGCGCAGCGCCAAGGGATGAACCCACTCAACCCCAAGAAGCTGTTGCTCACCAAGTGGACCGCCGTGGCCCCCGTGGCGCGGCAAAAACACTTTCTGGTGAGCAAGGTGATAGCGCCAGAGTTGCCGGGCGGCAAGACCGAATGGGTGGAGATCGAGGCCGTGCACTCGGGCCTGGCGCGGCGCATTGGCTGGCGTGAACTGCGCGACGCGGCGGTGTGGCAGCAGGGCTGGCTGTGAACGGCGGCGACGCATCCGTCGCGTCCGCCGCGCCGGCTGCAAGCAGCGCGCGCGATGCAGCGCCGTCGCCACACGCGGCACCGTGCCTGCATTCACTGCCCAACGGCTACCGGGCGCTGGTCATCGGTGCCAGTGGCGCCATCGGCGCAGCCTTTTTCCAGCACCTGCAGGCCGACCCGCGCTGCGCGCAGGTGCTGGGCCTGCATCGCCACTCCGCGCCGCGCATCGACTACGCGGACGAAAGCAGCGTGGCCGAGGCCGCGGCAGCGCTGCGTGGGTCGGCGCCCTGGAGCCTGGTGCTGGTGGCCACCGGCGTGCTGCACAGCCCTGATGCCGCGCCTGAAAAGCGCCTGGCCGACCTGGCCTATGGGCCGCTGGAATCCGTCTTCCGCACCAACACCTTCGGCCCCGCGATGGTGTTGCGCCACTTTGCGCCGCTGCTGGCCAAAGAGCGCAGTGTGCTGGCCGTGCTGTCGGCCAAGGTGGGCAGCATTGGCGACAACAGGCTCGGTGGCTGGTATGCCTACCGCGCGTCCAAGGCGGCACTGAACATGCTCGTCAAGACGGCCGCCATCGAAGTGCGCCGCACCCACCCCGGTGCGGTGCTGGTGGCGCTGCACCCGGGCACGGTCAGCTCGGCTTTGTCCCGGCCCTTCAAGGGCGACGACATCGGCCAGCCGCCCGCCCAGGCCACTGCGGCCATGCTGGCGGTGCTGGACACCCTGCAGCCCGAAGACAGTGGCAGCTTCTTGGCCTACAACGGCCAGCGCCTGCCCTGGTAG
>CAZUKT010000136.1:1708-9564 GCA_964620975.1 uncultured Rubrivivax sp.
GCCTCTCAGTCGCCGGCAGACAGCAGCGAAGGCTGTGTCAGGTCGGCGTCCACGTTCATCAACAAGCTCGCCAGCGCCAGGCTGCGCCACAGCGGGGCGGGCATCTGCAAGATGGCATCAGGCGTCTTGGCCATCACGATCCAGTCACGGATTCCGGCATGCTGGTCGGCGGTGAGCAGGCTGCGGCTCAGCATTTCGTCGAGTGTCTGCATGGGCAACTCCGGCTGTGGCTGATGTCGGGTACATGGTAGCGGCACGCGACACGCCGCAGGGCAAGGCCGCGCCCACGCATCACAGATCCACCTGCGTGCCCGCTGCCGGCGCCACCACCTTCCAGCCCAGCTCAGCGTGCACGGTGTCGGCAAAGCCGCAGGCCGTTTCGGCTTCACCGTGCACCACGTAGGTCTGCGCCGGGGGCGCCTTGAAGCCTCGCAGCCAGGCCAGCAGCGCCGCCTGGTCGGCGTGCGCCGACAGGCCGCCTATGGTGTGCACGCTGGCGCGCACGGCCACGTCGTCACCCAGGATGCGCACACGTTTGGCGCCGTCTACCAAACGCCGGCCCAGCGTGCCCTGGGCCTGGTAGCCGATGATGACGATGGCACAGCCGGCCCGGCCCAGGTGGTGGCGCAAGTGGTGCTTGATGCGCCCGGCGTCGCACATGCCGCTGGCCGAGATGATGATGGCGCCGGTCTTGATGCGGTTCAGCGCCATGGACTCTTCCACGCTTTGCGTGAAGTGCAGGTCCAGCCACTCGGGGTGGCTCTGGCGCAGTGACAGCAGCGCGCGCGTTTCATCGTCCAGGTAGCCCTTGTGGCGCCAGGTGATGGCCGTGACCTTGTCGGCCATGGGCGAGTCCACAAACACCTGCAGGCGTGGCAGCTTGCCCTGGCGGCACAGGTCCACCAGCAGGTGCAGCAGCTCTTGCGTGCGGCCCAGCGCAAAGGCCGGGATGATGACGTTGCCCTGGTGGCGGCTGAGCGTGTCGCCAATGACCTGTGTCAGCTCGTCAATGGTGGGCTGCATGGGGCGGTGCAGACGGTTGCCGTAGGTGGATTCCACCACCAGCACATCGGCCGCGTCGATGACCGTGGGGTCGCGCACGATGGGCCGTGCGGGCTGGCCCAGGTCACCTGAAAACACGATCTTGCGTGTGCGCCCGCGTTCGGTGAGCCAGAGTTCGATGATGGCCGACCCCAATATGTGGCCGGCGTCCCTGAAGCAGCAGCGCACCGCGTCGTGGGGCTGCACCGCGTCACCATAAGCCACGCCTTGCACCTGCTCCAGGCAGGCCTGCGCCTGCGCCACCGTGTAGAGCATGCCCACGGGCGCGCTGCCCCCTTTGGGCAGGCGCGCGCGGCGGCGCTGGCCACGCGCCCATTCGGTTTCCTGGATGTAGGCGCTGTCCAGCAGCATCACCTGCAGCAGGTCGGCCGTGGCGGTGGTGGTGTAGATGGGGCCTTTGAAGCCCAGCGCACACAGCCGCGGCAGCAAGCCGCTGTGGTCAATATGGGCATGGGTGAGCAGCACAAAGTGAATGTGCCGGGGCTCAAAGGGCCAGGCGCGTTGGTTGCGTTCACGCGCCTCGCGCCCGCCCTGGAACATGCCGCAGTCCACCAGGAAGCGCAGGCCTTCAGCTTCAACCAGAAAACACGAGCCGGTGACTTCTTGTGCAGCGCCGATGAAGCTGAGTTTCATGGTTCACCTTGGGGTGGGGCGGTGGCTGGTGATGCGCCGCGCACATGCAGACGCACATGCCGCCGAACTTGGCGCCGCGCCCACAGCTTGCGCAGTTCTTCGGCCCACAGCACCGCGCTGGCCAGCAGCAGCAGTTGCAGCAGGGTGGCCGCCGGCAAGGGCACGGTGTGGAAGAGCGCATTCATGAACGGCGCGTACAGCACCAGCGCCTGCAGCAGCACCGACAGCAGCAAGCCGCCCGTGAGCCAGTGGTTGCGCAGCAAGCCCAGGCGCAGCGCCGTGGTGTGGGTGGACTGGCAATTGAGCACGTTGAACCACTGGCTCAGCGCCACCAGCGTGAAGACCTCGGTGCGCACCAGTTCAATGGCCGCACCTTGCTGCACACGCCAGGCCAGCCAGCCAAAGGCAGCGGCGGCTGCCGTCAGCGCCATGACGGCCGTGCGCAGCAGCACCAGGCGGTCGAGCAAGCGGTCGTTGCGCGGCACCGGCGCCCGGCGCATCTCGTCGCCTTCGGGCGGGTCCATCACCAGGTTCACGGTGAGCGTGCCTTCGGTGACGATGTTGATCCACAAGATCTGCACCGCCAGCATGGGCATGGGCAGGCCCACCAGCACCGCGCCCAGCAGCACCAGCACCTCGTCCATGGAGGTGGCAAAGAGGTAGAGGATGAGCTTCTTGAGGTTGCCGTAGACGACACGGCCTTGTTCTACCGCGCCCACGATGGTGGCAAAGTTGTCGTCGGTGACCACGATCTTGGCCGCGCTCTTGGCCACTTCGGTGCCGGTGATGCCCATGGCCACGCCCACGTCGGCGCAGGCCAGCGCGGGCGCGTCGTTGACGCCGTCGCCGGTCATGGCCACCACTTCGCCATGCGCTTGCAGCGCCTGCACGATGCGCAGTTTTTGCGCCGGCTGCACACGCGCAAACACGGCAATGCGGGGCAGCGCGCTGCGCAGCTGGGCGTCGTCCATGGCCTGCAGCTCGGTGCCGTCCACGGCACGGTCGCCCGGCTGCGCAATGCCCAGCGCACGGGCAATGGCCAGGCCGGTGAGCTTGTGGTCGCCGGTGACCATCACCGGGCGTATGCCGGCGGCGCGGCAGGCGGCCACGGCGGGCTTGACTTCGGCACGCGGCGGGTCGATCTGGCCCACCAGGCCCAGCAGCCGCGCACGGCCGGCCAGCGGCGCAAAACCGGCGTCGGCTTGCAGCGGGTCGTCGTCCACCTGTGCCAGGGCCAGCACCCGCAGCGCATGGCCGGCCATGGCCTCGGCACTGGCGCGTGCGGCCTGCAGCAGCGCCGGGTCTGCACCCGCGCACAGGCGCAGCACCGATTCGGGCGCGCCCTTGATCAGCACCTGGCGCGGCGCGCCAGCCACGGCGTGGCGTGTGGCCATGAGCTTGGTGTCGGCGTCAAAGGGCAGCTCGGCCTCTCGCGGGGCCTGCTGGCGCAGCGCCACCACGTCCACACCGGCCTTTTGCGCCAGCACGAGCAAGGCGCCTTCGGTGGGGTCACCCAGCACGGCCCAGGCGGGGCGGTCATCGGCCGGTGGCTGCAAGTCGGCGTCGTTGCACAAGGCGGCGGCGCGCAGCAGGGCGTCCAGTGCGGGGTCGGCCCGCGTGGCAGCGGCAGGCAACGCCTGGCCACCTTCTTGCAGGGCCCCTTCAGGCGCGTAGCCGATGCCGCTGACGGTGATGTCACGGCCGCCGGGCAGCCACAGGTTCACCACCGTCATCTCGTTGCGCGTGAGCGTGCCGGTCTTGTCGGTGCAGATCACCGTGACCGAACCCAGCGTTTCCACGGCCGACAGCCGCCGGATGATGGCGCCGCGTGCCGCCATGCGCTGCATGCCCACGGCCAGCGCAATGGTCATGGCCACGGGCAGGCCTTCGGGCACCATGGACACCATCTGGCTGATGGCCACCATCAGCACCTCGGTCAGCGGCAGCTTGCGCCACAAACCCAGCAGCACCACCAGCACAAACAGGCCCAGCGCGGCCACCACCAGCGCGCGGCCAAACTGGTCCAGGCGCTGCTCCAGCGGTGTCTTGGGTTCTTCTGCACGCTGGGTCAGGCCGGCGATGTGGCCCACCTCGGTGTGTGCTCCCGTGGCCACCACCACGGCGTGGGCGCGGCCGGCGGTGACGTGGGTGCCGCTGTAGACCATGTTGGCGCGGTCGGCCAGGCCGGCGGCTTCGGGCAGCGCCGGCACCGACTTGGCCACGGGCAGTGACTCGCCCGTGAGCGCGGCCTCGGCCACCTGCAGCTGCGCCTGCTCCACCAGGCGCGCGTCGGCCGCCACGGCGTCGCCGGCGGCCAGCAGCATCAGGTCACCGGGCACCAGCTCGTGCGCGGGCACCACCTGCTCGTGCCCGCCACGCAGCACCCGCACCGACACGGTGGCCAGGCGGCGCAAGGCGGCCATGGAATGTTCGGCCCGTCCTTCCTGGTAGCTGCCCAGCAGCGCGTTGACGCTGACCACCGCCAGGATCACGGCCGCGTCGGCCAGGTGGCCCATCACCACCGCCAGCAGCGCCGCCACAAAGAGGATGTAGATCAGCGGGCTCATGAACTGGCGCACAAAGCTGCGCCACCAGGGCTTGGGCGGCGCTTCGCGCAGTGCGTTGGGGCCGTGCTGGGCCTGAAGCCGCGCCACCACATCGGGCGCCAGGCCCTGGCTGCGGCTGGCGGCGCAATGCGCCAGCACCTGCGCCGCTGTCAGCGCATGCCAGGCAGGCGCTGCATTGGGGGACGTGGTGGCGGGGGCGGGTTTGTTGTGTGCCATGTCGATACCAGGTGGGGCGACGAAGCCGCACACACGGGCCACCCGACGCAGCTCCACGGCCACATCGCAGCCCCGCCGTGCAGCGGCAGGCAACGCTGAGCATCTGCGGCCCATTGTGCGCAATGGCCCGGGCCGGTGGGGCCAATGTTCTTGTGCTGTGTCAAGCCCTGTGGCCCGGCGCGGCTGTGGGGGACGCCGGCTTGATCCAGCACAGCCGCAAACCCCCACCAGGGCACTACAGTGGCGCCAACATGCACCGCTTTGTCCTGCTCTGTCTGCTGCTTTTGTTGCCGTTGTCATGGGCCTCGGCAGTGTCAGTGCAGGATGTGGTTTGTGTGGGCGCGCAGGCCGCGTCGGCACCCACCGGCAGCACCCTGGCCTCCGGCAACGGCGCCACCACCATCGCAGACGACGCCCCCGCGCAAGACACGCCGAGTGGCAGCGGCTGCGGCCACTGTGGCGACGAGGGCTCGGCCTGCCAGGATGATTGCCCCTGCCAGAGCGCGCCGTCCCCAGGCGCGCTGCACCATCGGCCCACAGCATGGGCAGCGTGCGGCGCACAGCCGCTGTGCACGCACTGCGGGCGCCCGGTGCCAGAGCCCTTCGCGGCCACGCCGCTGCGGCCGCCTTCGGCCCACCGCGTCTGAGGCTGCACACAGCCCACCGCCTCCGGCCGCAGGAGCATTCCATGCGGCCCACCCCAGATTGCACACCGAAACACGGCCCAGGCCGCGTCAAAGAGGAAACCATCATGAGCCAGAAGACCCCGCGCAAAACACCCCCCGCCACCGCACAAGTCAACCCCACTGCGGCCCCGAACTCACGCCGTGGGCTGCTGCTCGCGTCAGGCTCTGCCATCACGCTGGGCCTGGCCGGTGGCGTGTACCTGTGGATGCGCCAGGGCGGCGCGCCGGCTGCCCAGCGCGCCGGTCTGGGCAGCGAGCACGCGCCGGCATTGGGTGACGCTGCGGCCAAGGTGCACATCGTCGAATTCCTGGACCCGGCCTGCGAGACCTGCGCGGTTTTCTATCCCATGGTCAAGCAGATGCTGGCCGAGAATCGTGGCCGCATCCGCCTGTCGCTGCGCCACATCCCACTGCACCAGGGCGCCGACACGGTGGTGGCCATGCTCGAGGCCAGCCGCAAACAAGACAAGTACTGGCCCGCGCTGGAAGCCTTGCTGGGCACCCAGCAACTGTGGGTGCAACACCATGTGGTGCTGCCGGACATGGCACGCCAGGTGGTGGCCAGCGTGGGGCTGGACATGGTGCGCCTGGCCGCCGACATGAACGCGCCCGACGTGGCGCAGCGCATGGCCCAGGACCGCAGCGACGCGCAAAAGCTTGGCGTGAAACAGACGCCCGAGTACTTTGTCAACGGCAAACAGATGCCGAGCTTTGGCCGCCAGCAGTTGCAGGACTTGGTGCGCCAGGCCCTGAATGCGGCCTACTGAGCAGGAGCACCGCCATGCACCAGCCCCTGGACCAACCCAGCGCGTGGCCGCGCCTGCACACGGCCTGGCGCAAGCTGCGCGCACAGCTTGCGGTGCTCGCCATGCTCGGCCCGCTCGCACTCTTCACACTGGGCGGCCTCGTCACCAACACCGCAGCGCAGGCGCAAGCCGCAGTGGACGCGGCCAGCGTGCCTCAAACCGCGGCATCGGCCGCATCGGCCGCCGCAGCAGCCAGCGCCAACCAGCCGCTGGTGGAAGTTTTTGTGCGCGAAGGCTGCCCCCACTGCGCCAAGGCCGAGTTGTTTCTGGCCGCGTTGGCACGGGAACAGCCCACGCTGCGCATCGCCATCCGCGACGTGCTCAAGGAGCCTGCCGCGCTGCAGCGCCTGCAAGCCATTGCCAGTGAACAGAAGGTGGGCACTGCGCGTGTGCCCGCGTTTTTTGTGGGTGGCCAGCTGATCTTTGGTTACTCCGACGAAGCCGGCACCGACCGCCTGGTGCGCAGCGCCTTGCAAGGCCAGGTGCTGCAAGCCGCCGCGCCCGCCGACGACTCGCTCAGCTGTGCGGCGCAGGACGCATCCACCTGCAAGGCCGAAGTCACGCCGCCACCACCCAGCCCGTTCGAGATCACGGTCTTCGGGCACACCGTGTCGCTGGACGACGTGGGCCTGCCCGCTTTCACCATCGCCATGGGCCTGCTGGACGGGCTGAACCCATGTTCGATGTGGGTGCTGATCCTGATGATTTCGCTGCTGGCCACGCTGAACGACCGCAAGCGCATGCTGGCCGTGGCCGGCACCTTTGTGCTGGTCGAAGGCGTGGCCTATTTCGTCTTCATGGCCGCGTGGCTGAACCTGTTCCTGCTGATCGGGCTGTCGCGTGCGTCGCAGCTGGTCATTGCGGGCATTGCGGTGGTGGCCGGGCTGATCAACATGAAGGACTTCTTCGCACCCGGCGTGGGGCCGTCGCTGTCGATTTCGGCCAAGTCCAAGCCCGGCATCTACCAGCGCATGCGCGCCATCCTGCAGGCACGCAGCCTGAGCGCGGCCATCGTGGGCGTGATCGTGCTGGGCCTGTTGGTGCAGGTGGTGGAATTCCTGTGCACATCGGGATTCCCGGCCCTGTTCACACGCATCCTCACGCTGCGCCAGCTCGACACCGCCAGTTACTACGGCTACCTGCTGCTCTACAACGCGGCCTACATGCTGGACGACGTCATCGTGCTGGCCATCGGCGTCACCACGCTGTCCAACCGGCGCTTGCAAGAAAAAGAAGGCCGCTGGCTCAAGCTCATCAGCGGTGTGGTCATGGTGGCGCTGGGCATCTACCTGGCCGTGCCCGGGTGAAACCATGCACCGGGCGGGGCCCCGCTTTGCACTGACCACTTTGCACTGACAATCGGCTGCGGTACGCTTGGCAGCAGCCTGCTGGCGCACGGTTGACGGCAAGGCCCCCAGCGCGCTGAGACAACGCAGCGGGCCCGCCGGCAGTGGCGCAGCATGGAACAGAACACAAGAAAGTTGGGTATGCGTCGTCTGGATGACTTTCGCCTGCAGATGGGCCGCCAGGAACTGGTGCCGATCATGATTGGCGGCATGGGCGTGGACATCTCCTCGGCCGAACTGGCGCTGGAAGCCGCGCGCCTGGGCGGCGTGGGCCACATCTCCGACGCCATGGTCAAGACGGTGACCGACCGCCACTACAAGACCAAGTTCGTCAAGGCCAAGCAGGCCATGTACAAGTACAACGTCGACTCGGAAGACAAGTCTTCCGTCAAGTTCGACCTGGGCCACCTGGCCGAAGCCACGCGGCTGCATGTGGAAGGCACCATGCGGCGAAAGACTGGCAGCGGCGCAGTGTTCATCAACTGCATGGAAAAGCTGACCATGAACGCGCCGAAGGAAACGCTTCGCGTGCGCATGACG
>CAZUKT010000137.1:0-9536 GCA_964620975.1 uncultured Rubrivivax sp.
TGGCCATGAACCCCGACCGCCACGCCACCAGCCACTATGACTACTTCCGTGACCTGGTCCGGGGCGACGACGAAAGCGCCGAATCCCACCGCAAGTTCTACGACGAATACAACGCCGTGCTGGACATGCCGGCCGAGTACTACCTGGACACCATCAAGACGGTGTTCCAGGACTTTGCCCTGATGAACGGCACCTGGGTCGTGCGTGGCGAACCGGTGCGGCCGCAGGACATCACCACCACGGCGCTGCTGACGATTGAAGGCGAGCTCGACGACATCACCGGCGGCGGCCAGACCAAAGCCGCGCACGGCTTGTGCGAAGGCATCCCCGGCAACCGGCAGTTCCACTACGACGTCGAAGGCGCCGGGCACTACGGCATCTTCTCGGGCCGGCGCTGGCGCGAGAAGGTCTACCCCGAAGTCATCCAATTCATTGCGCGCTACAACACGGCAGCCACGTCGGCCACCGTGCAGCAACTGCCCAAGAAGGCACGCGGCCGATAATCCAGGCGGTGACACCACCGCCTGCCGCCGATTCACTTGCCGACCGCCTTGACGCCGCACTGCCACAAACGCAGTGCACACGTTGTGGCTATCCTGATTGCCGGCACTATGCCCTGGCCATGGCCGCTGACGGTGTGGCCATCAACCGCTGCCCACCGGGTGGTGCGGAAGGCATAACGCGCCTTGCCGCACTCACAGGCCGCCCTGTGCTGCCGCTGGACACCAGCCATGGCCATGAGGCGCCGCGTGCACTGGCCGTGATTGACGAAGCGTGGTGCATTGGCTGCACGCTGTGCATCAAGGCCTGCCCGGTGGATTGCATAGTGGGCGCCAACAAGCTCATGCACACGGTGTTAAGCGACCAGTGCACGGGCTGCGAGTTGTGCGTGCCGGTGTGTCCCGTGGACTGCATCGCCATGGTGCCGGTCACCGCGCCATTCACAGGCTGGCAGGCCTGGAGCGCGACGCTGGCCGAAGAAGCGCGTGGGCGCTACGCCTTCCACCAGTTTCGTGTGCAGCGCGAGGCGCTGGAAAATGACGACCGCCTGGCCGCCAAGGCCCAAGCCAAGCTCGCCGACCTGGCCAGCCACAGCCAGCACACCGACCCTGCGGTGCTGGACGCCAAACGCGCCGTGATTGAAGCGGCCATGCAGCGCGCCCGCGCCAAACGTGCGTCGGCCGACGGCGCCGCACCCGCCGCTGTCAGCGACGCCAGCCCCGATGAAACCTGACGCCATCGAAGCTTTCTTCGCCACGCTGGCTGCCGCCAACCCAAGGCCGCAGACCGAACTTCAATTCACCAGCGTGTTTGAACTTCTGGCTGCCGTGCTGCTGTCGGCGCAGGCCACGGACGTGAGTGTCAACAAGGCCACGCGAGAGCTGTTCGCGCTGGCGCCCACGCCGCAGAAGATGCTGGACTTGGGGCAGGAGCGTGTCACAGCGCAGATCCGCACCATCGGCCTTTTTCGCACCAAGGCGGCCAATCTTCTGCGGACCTGCCGCATCCTGACAGACGAACACGGCGGGCAGGTGCCACGCTCGCGCGAAGCGCTGCAAGCCCTGCCGGGTGTGGGCCGCAAGACCGCCAACGTGGTGCTCAACGTGGCCTTTGGCGAAGCCACCATGGCGGTGGACACCCATGTGTTCCGCGTCAGCAACCGCACTGGGCTGGCGCCGGGCCGCAACCCGCTGGAGGTGGAAACCGGGCTGCTGCGGCGTGTGCCCCCAGCCTACCGGGCGGACGCGCACCACTGGCTCATCCTGCACGGCCGCTACGTGTGCACCGCACGTTCACCGTTGTGCTCGGCGTGCGCCGTGCGGGCTTGTTGCGACACGGGCCGCAAGCTGGCCAAACGCGTCCCTACAATGCCGGCGACGGAGACACAGTGACATGGCCAAGCTCGACGACCTCGCTGAACGTGTAGACCGCCTGGTGCTGCGCCACCAGGAGCTCAAGCGCACGGGCGCCTTGATCGAGCAGCAACTGGTGGCCGTGACAGCCGAACGCGACAGCCTGCGTTCACGATTGGCGGCGGCCCGCGCCCGCATCGACGCCCTGCTGGAACGCCTGCCCGCCGACGCCGGCAAGGGCGCCGCATGATGAGCGCCATGAAACAAGTCGAAGTCACCATCCTCGGTCAGGTCTACATGCTCGGCTGCCCCGAGGGTGGCGAGGCGTTGCTGTCGGCCGCCGTGGCGGCGGTGGACAAGGAAATGACGGCCATTCGCGACGGCGGCAAGGTCAAGGCCCGCGAACGAATCGCCGTGCTGGCAGCACTGAACCTGGGCTACCAGCTGGCCGAACGGCAAACGGCGCCAGCGGCTCCGTCTGTGGCCACCGTTCGGCCCGCCGACACATCACCTGCACCCACTGACGACGAGATCCAGTCGCTGGTGCACCGCATCGACACCGCGCTGGGCGACGACGGCCAACTGCTGTGACATTCGGCACGCGCCGGATAGGCGCCCATGGACAAGCCCCGCAGCTAAAATGAATTTGTCCGTCGTGTCCGCGTGAGTTCTATATTTCCTTGGACCGATGCTCATTGAGCCAGGGCTTGGAACATTGTTGAGCTGGTGTGATCGTCTCGCGTCAGATGAACCCGAAGCCCAACTGACCTCGCCCACCTGAACTTCCCTGAGGGTTCAGGAATGCGGCTCACGGGTCACGGCGGACACCTTATCCACACCATGCGGCACCTGGCCAACCTGCAGCCATGACCCAGTATTGGCTGATGAAAAGCGAGCCCGAAGAGGCCTCTATCGCCCACCTCGCCGCCGCGCCAGCGCAGACGCTGCCATGGACTGGCGTGCGCAACTACCAAGCGCGCAATTTCATGCGCGACGCCATGCAGCCCGGCGACGGCGTGCTGTTCTATCACTCCTCTTGCCCTGAGCCCGGTGTGGCAGGCCTGGCGCGTGTGCTGGGTGGCTTGGCACCCGACGAGACGCAGTTCGACCCCGCCAGCGTTTACTTCGACGCCAAGTCCACACGCCAGCAACCACGCTGGTTCAAGGTGGACGTGCAACTGGTGCGCAAGACCCGTCTGCTGAGCCTGGCGCAGATGCGCGCAGCACCCGACCTGGCCAGCATGCGGGTGTTGCAGCGCGGCTGCCGCCTGTCCATCACACCCGTCACGGCCACCGAATGGCAAGCCGTGCTGCGGCATCTGGACGCCTAGGCGACACACGTGGACCTGAGTTTCACGCTGGTTGCCGAACTGCTGGCCCTGGGCGTGGTGGCGGGTTTTTTGGCCGGCTTGCTGGGGGTGGGCGGTGGCATGATGATGGTGCCCGTGATGACGCTGTTGCTGACGCAGCGTGGCGTGCCCAGCGGGCCGGCGGTGAAGATGGCCATCGCCACGTCCATGGCCACCATCGTGTTCACGTCGCTGGCCAGCGTGCGTGCGCACCACAACCTGGGCAATGTGCGCTGGGACATAGCCCGCCGCATGGCGCCAGGCATCGTCGCGGGCGGGCTGCTGGCAGGCGCCGGGGCATTTGCGGTCATCAAGGGGCAGGTGCTGGCCGGGCTGTTTGCAGCCTTCATCGGCTACATGGCGCTGCAGATGTTCAGAGGCCGCCAACCCAAGCCCAGCCGCCAATTGCCAGGCACTGTGGGGCAAACCAGCGTGGCCGCAAGCATCGGCTTCTTGTCCGCGCTGGTGGGGGCCGGTGGAGCCTTCATGTCGGTGCCCTTCATGACCTGGTGCAACGTGCCGCCGCGCCAGGCCGTGGGCACCAGCGCGGCGCTGGGTTTCCCCATCGCCCTGGCCAGCACCGCCGGCTATGTGATCAGTGGCTGGGGCTTGCCCGCCGCGCTGCCCGGTGCCGTTGGCTACCTGTACCTGCCAGCCCTGGCCATCGTGTCTCTGGCCAGCATGAACCTGGCCCCGGTGGGCGCCCGCGCGGCGCAGCGGCTCAACGTGGCCACGCTCAAACGCTTGTTTGCATTCTTGCTATTGGCACTTGCCGCCAGCATGCTGCACCGCGCACTGGGCGGTGCTTGACCAACCAACCCCGGGTCAACTCTCGTCGAAGCGGATCGCAGCCAGGGTGACGTGGTTGCCACCCCGGCGCAGGGCTTCGTCCAACGCCGCTTCGCACGACACCTGCAGGGCCTCTTGGGTGTGCGCCGTGTGCGGGAAGCTCGCCACGCCCATGGCCACGGTAAAGCCCATTTCCTGGCCTTCGTGCACCACGATCTGCGTGGCGCACTTGCGGCGCAGACCTTCCATGCGTGCGTGCGCCGTGGCCAGCCCCACGCCCGACAACAGCACGGCAAAGCGGTCTTCGTCGTAGCGGCACGACGCGTCCATGGCCCGCGTGCCGCCACGCAGCAAACGGCCCATGGCTTCAAGAATGCGCTGCCGGCCGGCCTGGCCCAGGGCCAGCACCTTGGGGCCGGCCGCGTCAAGCTTGATGAACACAATGGCAAATTCGCGGTGCTCGCGGGTGGACAAATCCACCTCGCGGCGGAGCTGGTCTTCAAAGTGCGCACGCCGGTACAGGCCCGAAGAAGGGTCGCGCAGTGCCTGGTCAGCCACTTCACGGCGCAGCTGGTCGTTGGCCTGCTGTTGTTGCTCGATCTGTGCCAACGCGGTGCGCAGTTGCTGCTCGTGCTGGCGCTCTGGCGCCATGTCGGTCCATATGCTGCTGAGCCAACGGACACCGTCCAAGCCCGCAGGGCTGATCACGCGCAAGACCTGAAACTCGCGTTTGGCGCCGGCCCATTCAATGCGGTGTTCGCTGGCCAGAGGCGCGCCGTGAGCCAGCGCCGTGTGTTCAGCCGCACGCAAGGTGGTGGCCAGACTCACGTCCAGCAAATCAGCGTCGGTGCGGCCCACGATTTCGGTAACAGGCCGGCCCAGGAAACGGGCCATGGCGTCGTTGACATGGGCATAACGGCCGGTGGACGCCTCCTTGACCGCCAGCAACTCACCCCGGTGCGCCAGCAGCGCCGGCAGGACACCGCCCTGCAAAGCCAGCAGGTCATGGCCGGCCAGTAACGATTCGTGAGGCGTTTCAAGGTTCATGGGCATGGTGGCCTGCGGCGGCCGACGCTGGAAATCAAGGCTCTTGCACCAACCTGTCGCTCGCGCCCTATCTTGGTGGGCCCCTGGCAACAGATCAAGCGGGTTGTGCATTCTCGCCCCTAGTTTGACCCACCCGGCACGACCTTCTTCCGGTGCCACCCGGCCTCGGGGGTGCCGCCGTACCGTTGCGTCTTGATACCACCCGGCCAAAGTGCCGGCCCGCTTCTTGCGCGGCTCATTGCAGGAGCTTTCTGGCACATGGGCATTGCGGTCTATCTCAGGGACATAGGCAGGGACGCGGCCGGCACGGGCGCGCTGAGCCAAGGCACTGCGCATGCGCTCATGCGAGAGGTGCTGGAAGGCCGCGCCAGCGCCGCAGAAACCGGCGCCTTTGTGATGGCAATGCGCATGAAGCGGCCCACGCTGAACGAACTGGCCGGTTTCCTGGGTGCGACGCAGGCGCACTGCCTGCAAATCCACAGCCAGGAGCCCGTGGTGCTGATCCCCAGCTACGCTGGTTCGTACACACTGCCCAACCTGACGCCTCTGCTGGCCATGTGGCTGGCGCGTGAGGGCGTGCGTGTACTGATGCATGGACCCTTGGCCTGCGCCACACGCGTGACCAGCGCCGACATTCTGCAAGACCTGGGCATGTCGGTGGCCCTGCATGCCACCGACGTGGCCCGTGCCTGGGCCCGCCGTGAGCCGGCCTGCATGCCCACCCGTGTGCTGTGCGCACCGCTGCAGGCGCTGTTGGACTTGAAGCGTCTGCTGGGCGTGCGCGGCCCGGGCCACGCGGTGGCCAAAATGCTCAACCCGGTGATCGGCGCACCGGCGTTGTGCCTGGTGAGCCACAGCCAGGCCGAAATGGGCGCGTTGACCGCCGCATGGGCCCTGCGCGATGGCATCAACGCCATGCTGCTTCCAAGCTGTGAAGGCGAGCCCGTGGCTGACCCTCGCCGCCACCCGCGCATTGACACCTGGTTGGCCGGCCAGTGGCGGGCCGAACTCAGCAGCGCAGCCCACACCGGCGCGTTGACAGAACTGCCGCTGCTGCCACCGGGAACGGGCGCCGCCAGCACCGCGCTGTACGTGCAGGAGGTGCTCAGCGGCACGCGCCCGGCCCCGCCGCCCGTGGCACGGCAGGCGGCGCTGATCATGGCCGCTGTTTCGGCCCTGCGATCCCGGCCAAGCACACGCTCACCCGCCGCCGCTTGAAGCACGGCAACAAGCCGATGTCACGATCCCGCCACGTCAGGCTATAATTCTGGGCTTTGCTGGCAAACCCGCGTGTCGATTCACCGGGGTGAGTGCGGTGGCAGTTCCGGAACACGGCCGCCGTAACCCAGGTTGCAAGACCCTCACCCAGCGAATACCGAGCGCAAAATTTTTTCGGGATCCCTGATTACATGACCACCATCCGCGTCAAAGAGAACGAGCCCTTCGATGTGGCCCTGCGCCGCTTCAAGCGCACCATTGAAAAGATCGGCCTGCTGACTGAACTGCGTGCCCGCGAGTTCTATGAAAAGCCCACCGCCGAGCGCAAGCGCAAGAAGGCTGCTGCCGTCAAGCGCCACTTCAAGCGCGTGCGTAGCATGCAATTGCCCAAGAAGCTTTACTAAAGCTTCCCGCAGGTCTGACCCCCACAAGCCCGCGCGGGACGCCGCAGCGGGCTTGTTCCATTCTGGAGCCTCAAGATGACCCTCAAAGACCGTGTCACTGAAGACATGAAGACCGCCATGCGTGCCAAGGACGCCAGCCGCCTTTCCACCATCCGCATGTTGTTGGCTGCCTGCAAGCAGCGTGAGGTGGACGAGCGCATCGAGCTTGACGACGCCGCCGTGGTGGGCCTGGTGGACAAGCTCATCAAGCAGCGCAAGGACAGCATCACCGCCTTTGAACAAGGCAACCGGCCCGACCTGGTGGCCAAGGAAACGGCTGAGGTTGCAGTGTTGCAGGCCTACCTGCCGCAGCGCCTGACGGCCGACGAAGTGGCCGCCACCATTGCAGCCCTG
The DNA here is from genome assembly GCA_964620975.1 of uncultured Rubrivivax sp. GTDB lineage: Bacteria > Pseudomonadota > Gammaproteobacteria > Burkholderiales > Burkholderiaceae_C > Rubrivivax. The sequence continues at coordinate 7,054 of CAZUKT010000137.1, forward strand.
GTGGCCGAAATCGGCGCCACCGGGCCGGGTGACATGGGCAAGGTCATGGCGGCAGCCAAGGCACGGTTGGCCGGCAAGGCTGAAATGGGCCAGGTGTCGGCAGCCGTCAAACACGCGCTGAGCAAGTAAGCGGGGCCGCTGCGCAGCATGGACACCCACCTGCCCCTACGCGCCATTGCGCCTGACGTGTGCGTGGCGCCACAGCTCACACCCCAGGCCATGGCCGAAGCCGCCCGCTTGGGCTTCAAGAGCGTGGTCAACAACCGCCCCGACTTCGAACACGGGCCCGATCAACCGCGCAATGCAGAGATCGAAGCGGCCGCGCTGGCTGCCGGTTTGCAGTACCGCTGGCTGCCGGTTGACGGTGGCTACCAGTCACCGGAGCAGATCGCTGCCTTTGCCCAGTTGCTGCAAGAACTTCCGCGGCCCCTGCTGGTTTTTTGCCGCTCCGGCGCACGCTCAAGCCGCCTCTTCGCCGCCGCGAAATTGGCTTGACAGCGGCCCGTCGCAAGGCCTGCTGCGCTATTGCCCATGCGGGTATCCCCCGAGTCCGCAAAGGCCAAAGTTTCAGCCACCTTTCAGTGACATTCCCCTACATTGCCGGGGCCCGATCGCATAGGGCCTTTTGACGTGTGGACAGGAGTGAACACAGTGGGTGCATTGCTGAATTTATCGAGAGCCATTGATGCCCTCACCGAATGGGTGGGGCGTTGGGTGGCATGGCTGGTGTTGGTTGCGGTGTTGATCAGTTCGATCAACGCCATCGTGCGCAAGGCCTTCAACACGAGTTCGAACGCCTTCCTGGAAATCCAGTGGTACTTGTTTGCCGCCGTGTTTCTGCTGGCCGCCGGCTACACGCTGCTGCGCCAGGAACACGTTCGCATTGACGTGTTGCTGGGCCGATTCAGCAAGCGCACGCAGATCAAGGTCGAGGCCGTCTGCATCCTCGTCTTCCTGTTCCCGTTTTGCTGGAAAGTCATCCACCTGGTTTGGCCGCTCGTGGTCACCGCCTACACCTCGGGTGAGATGTCGTCCAACGCTGGCGGCCTGATCCGCTGGCCGGTGTATGCCATGGTGCCCATAGGCTTTGCCTTGCTGATGGTTCAGGGCCTGTCGGAATTCATCAAGCGGCTGGCCTTCCTGCAAGGGCTGATTGACGACCCGACGCAACGCAAACAAACCAAGACGGCCGAAGAAGAACTGGCCGAGTTTGTGCGTGCCAAGGCTGAAGCTGCTGCTGCCGGTGGGGTGACGAAATGATGGCCTTCCTCGCTGAATACATGGCGCCGATCATGTTCGCTGGCCTGATCTGCTTCTTGCTGGTCGGCTTCTCGGTGGCCTTCTCGCTGGCCGCCTGCGGCATCTTCTTTGGCATCGTGGGCGTCAACATGGGCTTGATGCCCGAGTCGCTGCTGCAAGCGCTGCCGCTGCGCATCTTCGGCATCATGCAGAACGACACGCTGCTGGCCATTCCCTTCTTCACGTTCATGGGCCTGATCCTTGAACGGTCCGGCATGGCCGAAGACCTGCTGGACACCATCGGCCAGCTTTTTGGCCCCATACGCGGCGGCCTGGCCTACGCGGTGATCCTGGTGGGCGCCATGCTGGCGGCCACCACGGGCGTGGTCGCCGCGTCGGTCATCAGCATGGGCCTGATTTCGCTGCCCATCATGCTGCGCTATGGCTATGACCGGCGCGTGGCGGGTGGCGTGATTGCCGCGTCGGGCACGTTGGCGCAGATCATCCCGCCGTCGCTGGTGCTGATCATCATGGCCGACCAGTTGGGCCAGAGCGTGGGCGACCTGTACAAGGGGGCCTTCATTCCCGGCTTCGTGCTGACGGGCTTCTACGTCCTGTACGTGGTCATCATCAGCTTCGTCAAACCCAGCTACGTGCCCGCACTGCCGGCCGAAGCGCGCACCATCCGTGAAGACAACGGCAACCCCGGCCTGCGTTCTCTGGGGTTGCTGACGCTGGTGTCGGTAGGTCTGGCGATGTTGTTTGCCAAGACACGTCCTGCCACCACCCCCACCGACGAACTGATCGTGGTGTCGATGTGCGTGGGTGTGGGCACGGCCTTTGCGCTGGCGCTGGTCAACAAGCTCTTCAAGCTCAACCTGCTGTCACGCATGGCGGAGCGTGTGACCTTCGTGCTGATCCCGCCGCTGGGCCTGATCTTCCTGGTGCTGGGCACCATCTTCCTGGGCATTGCCACCCCCACCGAAGGCGGTGCCATGGGCGCGGTGGGTGCTTTCCTGATGGCCATGTCGCGCGGCCGGCTGAGCATGTCGCTGATGAAGCAGGCACTCACCACCACCACCAAGCTGTCGAGTTTTGTGGTGTTTATTCTGGTGGGTTCCACCGTCTTCAGTCTGGTGTTCCAGGGTGTGGATGGCTCCAAATGGGTGGAGCATTTGCTGACATCGCTGCCGGGCGGCCAGTTGGGATTCCTGATTGTGGTCAACGTGATGGTCTTCCTCCTC
>CAZUKT010000138.1:0-9505 GCA_964620975.1 uncultured Rubrivivax sp.
GCCCGTCATCCATGCTGGCGATGCTGTCGCCTACCGGCTGCACAAAGCAATTGATGAGCGTGGCCGACAGTTGTGTGCCGGCCGCGCTTTGAATGCGCCCGGCAGGCACGAAGCCGCCTTCCAGCGCTTCCATGAAACGCGCTTCCCATGCGGCACGTTTGTCGGGGGCTTCCAGCGCCGCCAGCGCACGCGCCACGCGGCGGTGCACGTCGGCCACGGTGCGCTCGTCGTCCTTGGCGTACTTTTCGGCCAGCACTTCGGCACTGATGGGTTGCGCGGGCAGGGTGTCGGCAGGCGAAGGCCCGGTCGGGCGGGCCGTGGCGAGGTCAGACTTGTTCATGGTGGGGCGGCCCTGCGATGGGCGTGTAAAAGTGGTGAGGCTCAGGCCGGCACAGCGGCCGGGGTGAGCAGGTGGTCCATCAGGTCACGCACGCTGCGGATCTGGTCGCCGAAAGGCAGCGCGCCCACGCCACGGAAGAAGAGGCCCTTCTTCACGTCGCCGCGCAAGGCTGCTGCCAGCTGGTTGTCGATGCAGAACTGGCCCCAGCCGGGCAGGCCGTCACGCAGGCCACATTGGGCCAGGCAGTCAAATGCCTTGGTGCAGCGTGCCTTGGCGTGGGCCACGGCCTGGAGCTTGTCTTCGATCTTCAGGTAGTTGCGCAGCCAGGGCGTGGCCACGGCGCGTGCGGGCAGGCCGGCCACGCTGGTGAATTCAACCAGTTCGTCGTCGTGCGACTCGGCCAGCACACGCTTGAATTCAGGGTGTGCATCACCTTCTTGCGTGACGGCAAAGGGCGTGCCCAGCTGCACGGCGGCGGCGCCCATGGATTGCAGACGCACGATGTCTTCAAAGCTGCGGATGCCACCGGCCGGGATGAGCGGAATTTCTTTTTCCACCCCGGCCGAACGCAAGAAGGCCAGCGCCTGCGGGATGACGTTTTCAAAGTTGAAACGCGGGTCGCCCAGGTCGGCAATCTTGGCCGCACCCAGGTGGCCGCCGGCCAGGCGCGGGTGTTCAATGACGATGGCGTCGGGCAGGCGCTTCTTGCGTTCCCACTTCTTGATGATGAGCTGGATGCCGCGTGCGTCGCTCAGTATCGGAATCAACGCCGCACGGGGGTGGTCTTGCGCCAGGTCGGGCAGGTCCAGCGGCAGGCCGGCGCCCACCACCACGGCGTCCACCCCGGCTTCAAGCGCACGCTTCACGGTGGCGGCGTACAGGCTCACGGCCCGCATCACGTTGATGGCCACCAGCCCCCGGCCACCCGCACGCTGGCGCGCCGCGATCACTTCGCGTTCAATGGCTTCCAGGTTGGCGCTGTCGATGATCTGGCGCGCACGGGCGGTATCGCCCATGTCCAGGCCGTGGGTGCGCGCCATCAGGTCGGGGTGATGGCGGCGCAGGTCAACGCTGCTGAGGGTGCCCACACCACCCATCGCGGCCACGGCACCGGCCAGGCGCTGGGCCGACACGCCCACGCCCATGCCCCCTTGCACCAGTGGCAGCAGGCTGCGGCCGCCCAACTGCAGCGCACGCAGGCCGCTGGCGGCCAGTTGTGCCGCCAGCGGGCTGTGGACGACCCCGGCCCGGCTGTTCAATGCAGCACCAGCAGCGGCACCTTGCAGCGCGACATCACGTTCTTGGTGTGTGACCCGAACAGCAACTCGCCAAAGGCCCCGCGGCCGTGCGTGACCATGATGATCATGTCGCAGCCGTATTCCTGGACGGCGGCCACGATGGCGTCGTCCACCGCGTCGGTGGTCTTGTACTGCCCGGCAAATGGCACGCCTGCAGCGTCGGCCTTGGCCTTGAAACCCGCCAAAACACCCTGGGCGTGGGCTTCGGTGCGGGCCAGGTGCTCGTCAGACTGGCGCGCATAGGTGGCGGCGTGCGACCCCATGTTGGGCAGCGGCGGCAGGGGCTCGGCCACAAACCCGGTGATGCGGGCGCCCAGCTTTTTGGCCAGCTCCAGGCTCATTTGCGCCGCGCGCTCGGACAACTCGGTGCCGTCCAGGGGGACCAAGAGGTGCTGAAACATGTGTTTGACCTTGCGCGCCCCGGCAAAGGCCGGGGCTTGAAGTGGAGGACTCTAGAGATTACGCCACCACAAAGTCCTTGACGGCCGTCAAGGACAACACCAGGTAAATCCAGCTGCGCACTGGCGCACCGGCCGGGCGGGAGCTGGCCTTGGGTATGCTCCACGGTCCACCCAAGCCGGCTGCCACGGCCGGCCCCACCCTCCCGGAGCCCTTGCCCATGACCCGCGTCTTCAACTTCAGCGCCGGCCCCGCCGCCCTGCCCCAGACTGTGCTGCAACAAGCGGCTGACGAGATGCTTGACTGGCACGGCAGTGGCATGAGCGTGATGGAGATGAGCCACCGAGGCAAGGAATTCATCAGCATCGCCAATGAAGCCGAAGCGCTGCTGCGCGAGCTGCTGGCGGTGCCCGCCAACTACAAGGTGCTGTTCATGCAGGGCGGCGCGATTGCAGAAAACGCCATCGTGCCCATGAACATGCTGCGCGGCAAGGCCAGCGCCGACTACATCGACACCGGCGAATGGAGCAAAAAGTCGCTCACAGAAGCCAAGAAGTACGGTGCCGTCAACGTGGCCGCCAGCGCCACCAGCACCGGCTACACCAGCATCCCGGCGCGTGACACCTGGAAGCTGGACCCGAACGCGGCTTACGTGCACATCTGCAGCAACGAAACGATTGGCGGCGTGGAATACCACTTCACGCCCGACGTGGGTGACGTGCCGCTGGTGGCCGACATGAGCAGTTCCATCTTGTCGCGCCCGGTGGACGTGTCCAAGTACGGGCTGATCTACGGCGGCGCACAAAAGAACATCGGCCCCGCCGGCCTGACCATCGTCATCGTGCGTGACGACCTCATCGGCCAGGCCCTGCCGGCCACGCCCAGCGCGTTTGACTACAAGGTCGTGGCCGACAACGAGAGCATGTACAACACGCCGCCCACCTACGCCATCTACATCGCCGGGCTCGTGTTCAAGTGGATCAAGTCGCTGGGCGGCCTGGCCGCCATGGAAGTGCACAACCGCAAGAAGGCCGCGCTGCTGTACGACTACCTGGACACCACCACTTTCTACACCGCGCCGGTGGCCAAAGACTGCCGCAGCCTGATGAACGTGCCCTTCAAGCTCAAGGACGAAGCCCTGGACAGCGCCTTTCTCAAGGGCGCCGAGGCCCGTGGCATGGTGCAGTTGAAGGGCCACCGCTCGGTGGGTGGCATGCGCGCCTCCATCTACAACGCCATGCCGATGGAAGGTGTGGCCGCCCTCGTGAGCTACATGAAAGAATTTGAGGCGCAACATGCCTGATTCAATGGCCGACCGCCTGAACGTGCTGGTGCTCAACCAGATCTCTGCCGGGGGCCTTTCGCGCCTGCCGGCCGAACGCTACCGCGTGGGCAAGGACGTGGCCGAGCCCGCCGCCGTGCTGGTGCGCAGCGCCGACATGCACACCATGGCCATACCGGCCAGCGTGCGTGCCATCGGCCGCGCGGGTGCGGGTACCAACAACATCCCCGTCAAGGCCATGAGCGCACGCGGCGTGCCGGTCTTCAACGCACCCGGCGCCAACGCCAATGCGGTGAAGGAACTGGTGCTGGTGGGCATGCTGCTGGCCGCACGCAACATTGCGCCCGCGCTGCGTTTCGTGGACGGGCTGGACCTGTCGTCGCCCGAGCTGGACAAGGTGGTGGAAGACGGCAAAAAAGCCTTTGCCGGCTACGAACTGCAAGGCCAGACGCTGGGCATCGTGGGCCTGGGCAAGATCGGCTGCCTGGTGGCCGAAGCGGCCATCGGGCTGGGCATGCAGGTGCTGGGCTACGACCCCGACATCACGGTAGACGCGGCCTGGAGCCTGCCTTCGCAAGTGCAGCGCGCCGGCAGCGTGAACGAGGTGCTGCGCCGCGCCCACTTCGTGACAGTGCACGTGCCCTTGCTTGACGCCACGCGGCACCTGGTGAACGACGCCAACATCGGCCTCATGCGGCCCGGCGCCGTGCTGCTGAACTTCAGCCGCGACGGCGTGGTCAGCAACGCCGCGGTGGCCGACGCATTGGGCGCCGACAAACTCAGCGCCTACGTGTGCGACTTTCCAAGCCCCGAGCTGCAAACCCACCCGCAGGCGCGCCAGCGCGTGGTGGCCCTGCCCCACCTGGGCGCCAGCACACGCGAGGCCGAAGAAAACTGCGCCGTCATGGTGGTGGACCAGTTGCGCGCCTACCTGGAGCACGGTGACATCAGCAACGCCGTCAACTTTCCGGCCGTGCGCATGGCGCGCGAGTCGGCCTACCGCGTGGCCATTGCCAACAGCAACGTGCCCAACATGCTGGGGCAGATTTCCACCACCATGGCCAACGCCGGGCTGAACATCCACAACATGGTCAACAAGAGCCGGGGCGAGATGGCCTACACGCTGGTGGATGTGGAAAGCGCGGTGGACGCCACCGTGCTGCAGCAACTGGCGGCCATACCCGGTGTGCTGGCCGTGCGCTACCTGCCCGACTTGAAGTGAGGCACCGGGTCTTGAAAGCACGCGCGGCGCCATGACCGCGCCCGAAGGCCCGCCCACACTGGCGCTGGACGGTGCCGGTGGCGCCACCCTCACGCTGAACCGGCCGCGCCACCTGAACCGTCTGCACCGCGAAGACCTGCTCGCGCTGCAGGCGCACATCAAACAACTGGCGCACGACGGCTCGCTGCGCGTGGTGGTGCTCACGGGGCGTGGGCGGCTCTTCTGTGCCGGCTTCAACCTGCAGGAACTCAAACAGGCCGACGCCGCGTCGCAAGACCCGCAGCTCTTTGAGCACACGGTGGCCCTGCTCGAAGCGCTGCCCGTGCCCACCATTGCGCGGCTCAATGGCGGCGTGTTTGGTGGCGCCACCGACCTGGCGCTGGCCTGCGACTTCCGCGTTGGCGTGTTGGGCATGCAACTGCGCATGCCGGCCGCGCACCTGGGCCTGCATTACTACCCCACGGGCCTGCGCCGCTATGTCAGCCGCCTGGGGCTGCAGGCGGCCAAGCGGCTGTTCCTGCTGGCCGAAACCCTGGGGGGTGAAGAACTGCTGCGCCTGGGTTACCTGGACGCCCTGGCCGCCGACCTGCCTGCGCTGGACGCCCAGGTGCAAGGCCTGGCCGACTCCTTGCGGGCCGGCGCGCCGCTGGCGCTGCGGGGCATGAAGCTGTCGCTGGACGAAATTGCACGCGGTGAATTCGACCCCGCCCGCGTGCGCGACCGCGAAGCCACTTGCGCCGCCAGCGCCGACCTGCAAGAGGGCCTGGCGGCTTTTGCGGCACGCCGCACGCCGCAGTTCACGGGGCGCTGATCCGCAGGCCGCGCAGCCGGCCGGGCGCGCCGCAGCTGCCGGCTGCGCCAGGCGCCGCAGGACGCCGCCAGAGACCGGATCATGCGTTAATGCGGCCTGCGCAAAACCCGGGAGCCTTGCACCGTGGGCCAGGTCACCACCCTACTGACAGCCATCGGGCAAGGCCAGCACCAGGCACTGGGTGAGTTGTATGCCCTGCTCTACCCCGAACTGCACCGCCTGGCGCATTCGCGCGTTCGCCGCAGCGGCGAGCTGACCCTGCTGGACACCACGTCACTGGTGCACGAGTCCTACCTGCGGTTTGAGAAGTCGGGTGCGGTGGCCATGGCCGACCGCTCGCAGTTCATGGCCTACGCGGCGCGCGTGATGCGGTCGGTGGTGGTGGACGCCGTGCGCGCGCGCCAGAGCGAACGCCGTGGTGGCTGCGCCGTGCACGAGACGCTTGACGACGAAGAGCACGCCCTGGCCGCCCCCGACGCGCACGACAACGAGGTCTTGCGGGTGCACGAGTCCTTGCAGGAACTGGCAGCCATCGACGAGCGCCTGGTGCAGGTGGTGGAGATGCGCTACTTTGCCGGCATGACCGAACAAGAAATCGCCGGCGTGCTGGGCCTGGCCGTGCGCACCGTGGCACGCGACTGGGAAAAGGCCAGGCTGTTCTTGCATGCCTGCCTGCGCTGAAACGGCGAGCGCACGCCCCATGCGCCTGCCGCCTGCCGGCATGCGCAACGACCGGACACGGGCTTGAAGCCGGCCATCACTGCGGGCGCCAACACCTCAGGCCAGGACTGGATCGAGGTCTTTGCGCTGCTGGATGTGGCGCTGGAGCTTGCGCCTGCTGCCCATGCCGCCTGGCTGGCGACGCTGCCGCCCCCACAGCAGCGGCTGCAACCATTGCTGCAGTCGCTGCTGCGGGCCCATGCGCAAGGCAGCAGCGATGGCTTCTTGCAGACACCGGCGTCGTTTGTGGTGGCGGCGCAGGCCGTTGAACCCGTTGAAGCCGGCCGCGCCGTTGCAGCCGGCGATGGCGCCACGTGCGGTGCCCCAGGCGGCACGGCCAACGCGGCCGCCCAGATGCGCGTCGGCCCATACCGGTTGCTGCGGGAAATCGGCCAGGGTGGCATGGCCAGCGTCTGGCTGGCCGAAAGGGCCGACGGCCTGCTGCAACGCCAGGTGGCGCTGAAGCTGCCGCACAGCGTGTGGGCAGACCGCTCGCTGGCCGAGCGCATGGCGCGCGAGCGCAACATCCTGGCGTCTTTGACCCACCCGCACATCGCCCGCCTGTACGACGCCGGCTTTGCCGCTGACGGCCGGCCCTACCTGGCGCTGGAATACGTGGACGGCCTGCCCATCCACAGCTACGCCGCCGCACAGCGTTTGACGGTGGCGGCGCGGCTGCAACTCTTGCTGCAGGTGGCACAGGCCGTGGCGCATGCGCACGCCAGGCTGGTGGTGCACCGTGACCTGAAGCCGTCCAACATCCTCGTAGACGCGCAAGGCCAGGTGCACCTGCTTGACTTTGGCATTGCGCGGCTGCTGGACCCGGCACCCGACGACACGGCGGCCGGCCCCGTGAACGGCCACCAAGTCGGCCACGAACTCCATCACGACCAAGGGCCTGCGCACGAACCTGCGCCCACCCAGGCCGTGGGCCGTGCGTTGACACCCGACTACGCCTCGCCAGAGCAAATACGTGGTGACCGCATCGGCACCGCCAGTGACGTGTACAGCCTGGGCGTGGTGGCGTTTGAGCTGCTGGCGGGCGCCAAGCCCTACCAACTGCCGCACCTGGGTGCCGTGGCGCTGGCCGCGGCGGTGGCAGCGCTGCGTGTGCCGCTGGCCAGCAGCGTGGCCATGGAACCGGCGGTGCGCCGTGCGCTGCGCGGTGACCTGGATGCGATCCTGAACAAGGCGCTCAAGCACGATCCGGCCGAGCGCTACCCAACCATCGAGTCGCTGGCGCAAGACCTGCAGCGCCACCTGCACCGGCTGCCCGTGCTGGCACGCCCCGACGGCCTGGCCTACCGCCTGCGCAAGCTGTGGCAACGCCAGCGGCTGGTGCTGTCGGGCGCGGCCTTGCTGGTGCTGGCACTCGCCACCGGGCTGGGCAGCACACTGTGGCAGGCGCGGCTGGCGCGGGCTGAAAGCGCACGCGCGGTGGCCATCAAGCAGTTCTTGGTGGGCCTGTTCGACAACAGCGCACGCCAGGGCTCGGGCCAGACCCCGGCGTCTGAAGTCACGGGCCAGCAACTGCTTGAGCTGGGCACGCGGCGTTTGCTCACCGAGTACAAGGAACCCACCGAACTGCGCCTTGAACTGCTGGGCTTGCTGGGCGGGCTGAGCGAAGAACTGGACTTGCTGCAGCCCGCACAGCGGCTGCTGGAAGAAGCGGCCCGGCTCGCCCTGCAACTGCACGGCGCCGACGATGTGCGCCACGCCACGGCGGGCCTGGACCTGGCCGAGTTGCTGGCGCGCCAGGGCAACTTTGAGGCCGCGCTGGCCCAGGGCACACAAAGCCTGCAGGTCTTGCAGCGGGCGCAGCCGCAGCCCACCGAGCTGCTGGGCAAGGCGCAGGTGCTGATGGGCAACGTGCTCTACCAACTGCAGCGCCACGACGAAGCCCGGCGCCAGCTTGAAGCTGCGCTGGCGCGCATGAAGGCCGCCAAGCTGGGTGGCCCGCAGCCCGCACGTGCCGCGCTCTACCTGGCCCGCATTCTTGAAGAACAGGGCCACCCGGCCGACGCCGTGCCGCTGTACCTTTACAGCATCGCTGCGGCCGAGGCTGACACCGGCCCCAACAGCTACCAGGCCGCCTTTGGCCACCACAACTACGGCGATCTGCTCAGGCAGCTGGGCCGTTTTGCCGAGGCCGAGCAGGCCCTGCGCCGTGCGCTGGCGGTGTATGAAGCGGTGCTGGGCCCCACCAACCTGGCGCTGAGCGCCGTGCGCTTTGACATCGGCCGCGTGCTGGCTGCCGTGGGCCGGCGCACCGAGGCCGACGCGCTTTACGCGCAGGCCATCGGCCTGTCAGACCAGATCGCCGGCCCCTTTCACCCCAACGTGGGCGCTTACCAGACCATGGTGCGCGCCGAACTTGCGCTAGACAGCGGCAACCTGGCGCTTGCAGACCGGCTCAACCGCAGCTTGCTCGCGCACTGGCCGCCGGGTGACGGGGCGCGGCGGCGCATCGTGCACCGGGTGGGCTTGGGCCTTGCCACGGTGCGGGTTCTTGACGGTGACTTGCCCGCCGCCCGCAGCTTGCTTGACGAGGTGGCAGCGGCACTGGCCGCACGGGGCCCGTCTGACACGGCGGCCGGGCCGGCACGGGCCCAGCTGATGGCCCAACGCGCCGAGTTGCTGCGCGCACAAGGCGACGGGGCCGGCGCCCGGGCGCTGTTGCAATCGGCCTTGCTGGCGCCACCCCCGTCGCGGCCGGGTGACTTGTCAGGCCCGCTGCATCTGCTGGCCGCATTGGCCCGCAGTGCGCCACCACCGGCACAGGCACGCGCGGCCATAGCGCGATTTTCCAGCCTGGGTGATGAAACGGCCTTTGCCAGCCGCGACGTGGAAATCCGGGCCCGCCTGGAGCACACGCTGGGCCGTTTGTGGCTGCAAGCCGGTGACCCGGCAGCGGCGCGCGGCCGCCTGGCATTGGCACTGGCCCTGCGCGAAAAAAACGAGCACACCACCAGCCCCTGGCTGGCCGAAACACAACTGGTGCTGGCCGAATGCCTGCTGCAATTGCAGCAGCCGCAGGCCGCGCGCACGTTGCTGGACCAGGCCCAACGCATCCTGGCAACGCACCCACACGCTGCCGGCCTGCAAGCCCAACTGCACGCGCAACAGCGCAGCTTGCAGCGCGCAGCGGCGGCCCGCTGACACCGGCGGCGCGGCCACGCCGTCTTCGGGGGCCCCTTGTGCGTTTCGGCCTGGCATGTTTTGCACCAGGCAAACAGGGCGTCGTACATGAGCATGCCGTGGCGCAACTTCTCGTGGTCGTCGCTGAACACCTGCGACAGGCCGAGTGACATCGCAACCAACCCGGCAGACAGCGGCGCCAGGTCCAGGCACGCGGTGTCGGCACCACGCACGGTGGTGGCCAGTTGCTGCAGCGCCGGGTCATCGAGCCCATGTTTGGCGAGGAAGGCGTCAA
>CAZUKT010000139.1:0-9499 GCA_964620975.1 uncultured Rubrivivax sp.
GGGCGGCTTCGAGCGGGTGTTCGAGATCAACCGCAACTTCCGCAACGAAGGCATCAGCGTGCGGCACAACCCCGAATTCACGATGATGGAGTTCTACGCCGCCTACTGGACGCACCATGATCTGATGGACTTCACCGAAGCCGTGCTGCGCCACGCCGCACGAGCGGCCACCGGCAACGCCGCCCTCACCTACGCCGGCCAGCCCGTGCACCTGGACCAGCCCTTTGAGCGCTTGAGCGTGCGTGAATCGCTGGTGGTGCACGCCGGCCTGACGCAGGCCGAGACCGACGACGCTGAACTGCTGCGCCGCCGCCTCAAGTCTGCGGGTGAAGAAGCGCCCGCGCACTGGAAGCTGGCCGAGCTGCAATTCGGCCTGTTTGAGGCCGAGGTCGAAGCCAAGCTCTGGCAGCCAACTTTCATCATCGACTACCCGGTTGAAGTCAGCCCGCTGGCACGCGCCAGCGACACCAACCCGGCCATCACCGAACGTTTTGAGCTCTTCATCACCGGGCGCGAATACGCCAACGGTTTCAGCGAACTGAACGACGCCGAAGACCAGGCCGCACGCTTCCAGGCACAGGCCGCCAACAAGGAAGCCGGCGACGAAGAGGCCATGTATTACGACGCCGACTTCATACGCGCGCCGGAATACGGCATGCCACCCACCGGTGGCTGCGGCATCGGCATCGACCGGCTGATGATGCTCATCACCGACAGCCCGAGCATCCGCGACGTGATTCTCTTCCCGGCGCTGCGCCGGGAAGCCTGAGCGCGCTCACCACAGCCCCCGCACACAAGGCGCCCCATGGGACCGGACATCGAACGCCTGCAAGAACTGTCTGCCATCGAGGACGCGGTCTGGGCCGAGCTGACACTGGCCCCGCACCACCGCAGCCACGAATGGCGTGTGGGCGTGCTGGCCACGGTGGACGGCGACGCGGCCGATGCCCGCAGTGTGGTGCTGCGTGACTTTGAAACGCAGACCCGCACGCTGCTGATCTACGCCGATTCGCGCAGCCCCAAGGCAGCGCAGATCGAGACCCACCCGCTGGGCACGCTGGTGTTGTGGTCAGAGCCGCTGGGCTGGCAGGTGCGCCTGCGGGTGGCCTTGTCGCTTGAAACCACCGGCCTGCGTGTCTCGTCGCGCTGGGCCCGGCTGAAGATGACACCTGGCGCCCACGACTACCTGTCGCCGCTGCCGCCCGGCAGCCCCCTGGACCGCCCTGCCCGGCCGCACCCGCAGCGCGACAGCCGCGAGCACTTTGCCTTGTTGTCGGCGCAGATACTGGCCGTGGACTGGCTGGAACTGCACGCCGACGGCCACCGCCGGGCCAGCTTCAACGCCAAAGGCCGGCGCTGGCTCACACCCTGAGCTTGCAGGGCCGGGCCCGGTGGCGCGGTTCAGCCGTGCTTGAAAACCGGTTTGCGTTTGTTGACGAAGGCGTCCATGCCTTCTTTCTGGTCGGCCGTGGCAAAGAGTGAATAAAACACCTGCCGCTCGTAGCTGACGCCTTCGTTCAGGCCGGATTCGAAGGCACGGTTGACGCACTGCTTGGCCATCATCACGCTGGGGCCGCTCATGGTGCAGATCAGCAGTGCGGCGTCCAGCGCTTCGGCCAGCAGTTTGTCGGCCGGCACCACGCGGCTCACCAGGCCGGCACGCTCGGCTTCCACCGCGTCCATCATGCGGCCCGTGAGCACCATGTCCATGGCCTTGCCCTTGCCCACGGCACGTGGCAGGCGCTGCGTGCCACCGGCACCGGGGATTACACCCAGCTTGATCTCGGGCTGGCCAAACTTGGCCGTGTCGGCCGCGATGATGAAGTCGCACATCATCGCCAGCTCGCAGCCACCACCCAGCGCAAAACCGGCCACCGCCGCGATGACGGGCTTGCGCACCTGGCGGATGGTTTCCCAGTTGCGGGTGATGAAGTTGCCGCCGTACAGATCCATGAAACCCGCCGTGGCCATGGCCGAGATGTCGGCCCCGGCCGCAAAGGCCTTTTCGCTGCCGGTGATGACGATGCAGCCGATGCTGTCGTCGGCCTCAAAGGCCAGCAGCGCAGCCCCCAGCTGGTCCATCAGTGCGTCGTTCAGCGCATTCAGTTGCTTGGGGCGGTTGAGCGTGATGAGGCCGGTGCGGCGCGGACCGTCACCGCGGGTGTCCACCAGCACAAGGGGGGCCGGCGTGGCGTCGAAAGTTGTGTCAGACATGGGGTTCTCCTGCGGTGGCCCGGCACCTGTAGTTGCAAATTGAAGACGTTGGCCGGCACACAACATCCTTTGGTAGAGGGTAAGCTGCGGCCATCGTCAGGGGGGCAACAGGCGCCGCCACAGAGTGGCCCCTTGCCGGCAAACACAGGCCGCATGCCCATCATTTTCCGCAAGTCCGCCAAAGGCGTGGCAGAGATCGAAACCCGTGCGCACCGCCTGGTGCCGCGGATGCGCAGCATGCTCATTCTGGTGGACGGCAAGCGCAGTGACGCCGATCTGACCGCGTTGATGCCAGAGCACGCCGCCGCAACCCTGGCAAGCCTGCTCGCCCAGGGTTTTGTGGAACTCGTCGCCCCGCCCGATTTGCCGGCGCCAGGTACGACGCGTGCTGCGGTACCTTCGGCCGCACCCAATGCGGCGCCCAGCTTTGACGCCGTGCGACGCACCGTGGTGCGCGCCCTGACCGACACCGTCGGCCCGGACGCCGAAACCCTGGCCCTGCGCATCGAGCGCACACACCACATCGAAGACCTGCGCCTGCTGCTGCCCCAGGTGGTGCAAACCGTCGGCAACATGCGTGGCCGCGCCGCCGCCGAGGCCTTTGCCGCGCGCTTTGCCGCACTTTGACAGTGCTACCGCCCCGGCGCAGCCTGCTCGGGCAGGCGCTCGATGAGCAGGTCAATATAGGTCTCGGCGTCCTGCCGTATCAGCAGCCGCACCGGCAGGTATTGCAGGCTGGGCGCCACCCACATTTCGGCCGTCAGGTCACCGCCCGGGCGTGACTCGCGACGGGGTTTGACGTGCAGTGCCGGCACCGGGCCGGCGGGGGTGTCCAGGGTTTCGCTGGCCAGCACGTCGTAGGTCCAGGGCTCCACCACTCGCGGCAGGGCCAGTGGCAGCTCAATGCTGCGGCCAGGTTGCAGCAGCTCGGGCCGCAGCGTGAAGAGCCAGGTCAGGTGCACAAACTGGCTGGCGCTGTCTTGCACCAGCGGCGGCCGGGGCAGCTCGCGCCCGCCGGGCAGGCGCACACGGTCGGCGTCCAGAAAGATGGTCAGGTGGCGCGGGCTGCGCAGCGCCACGCGGGTGATTTCGTCGTAGCGGCGCGGGCGCAGGCCTTCGGGCGTGATGTCGCCTTCACTGCTGACACGGCGTGTCATCAGGGGCGCAAACGACGGGCCCACGCTCACGTCCATGAAGACCTGGTAACGCGTGCCTTGACGCAACCACTCCACCTGCGCCTGGCCGTGCACCGGGCCACGGTAGTTGCCGGTGAGGGTGTAGCTCAGGCGCGTGGACGGTGGCCATTCAAAGGCCACCGGTGCCGATGCCGCCGCGCTGGCCGGGGCCGCCGGGGCGGCCGACACAGGCGCCAGCACGGGCCAGGCCGTGGCCAGCAGCGGCAAGGCGATGGGCCCGATGGCTGCGGTGTCGATGGGCGGCGTGGGTTCCGGCGCCGGCAGGGGCGGGGCAGGCACGGCCGCAATGACGAGGTCGGCCACGGCAGCCGCAGCCGAAGACGCGGCAGCAGCCGCAGCAACGGCAACGGGCGCCGCCGGCCGGGGCCGGGGCCTTGCGGCGGCCACCACGGGCACGGGCGCGGCGGGTGCCAGCTCGCGCACAAAGGCCACTTCGATGCGCTGGGGCCGGCGGTCGGCAGCGCCTTCGCCCAAGTGCGACGACGGCAGTTGCGCCGCCAGCCACAAGTGCAAGCCCGTCACGGCCACGGCCAGCAGGGCCAGCTGACGGCGGCGGCTTGGCATGGCCGCCGTCAGCGGGGATTCAAGCCCCGGCAGCACCGATGAAGCAGCTCATCGCCGCCACGGCGCTGAGCCGAAAGCGCAGCACCAGCCAGGGCGACGCACCCTGCGCCGGGTACAGCTGGCGGTCTACCGCATAACAGGCCACGAGCATCAGTGCCTGTATCACCAGACCGCCTTCGGGCGGCATCATCACCGCCAGCCAGGCCACCAGCGGCGGCACCACCCCCCACACCAGCAAAGGCGTGGGCGGCTCGGCGTGGCGCATGGCCAGGCCCCAATGAATACCGCCCAGAAAACTGATGATCACGGCGGCGTAGGCCGACAAGGCCAGCACCACAAACGGGTGCGCCTCGGGCGGCTGCGCGTCGGGCTGCACCAGCCACACCATCAGGGCACCGGCCACAAAGGGGATCAGACCGGCGTAGCCCAGGCGCAGGGCCATGGGGCTGGGTGCGCTTGCGTGTGGTGCGTCGACAGAATGCATGGCGTGATTGTGGGCCGGGCCGGGCGGCTGCGCCGGGCCGGATTTACGCCCCGGTGCGACGCCGGCCTGAACACCCTGCGGGCCGACCAGATTGGTTTTGGGCCCGCTTACTTCTTGGCGGCGGCCACCAGCAGCTTGTCCACTGCGTCGGCCGAAATGGCACCGGGTTTGCGTGTGCCGTCTTCAAAAAACAGCGCGGGCGTGCCGTTGATGCGGTTGGCGCGCGAAAAGGCAAGGTTGCGGTCCACCGGCGTGGCGTCGCAGCCAGCCGCCGCTTTGGGCGGCGCCACGCCGTCCACCATCCAGGCGCGCCAGGTGCGCGCCGGGTCCTTGGCGCACCAGATGTCGCGTGACTTGACGTTGGAGTCCGGCCCCAGGATGGGGATCAGGAAGGTGTAGATGGTGACGTCACGCACCGTCAGCAGGTCACGCTCAAAGCGCTTGCAGTAGCCGCAGTTGGGGTCCACAAACACCGCCAGCTTGCGGCTGCCGTTGCCCTGGCGGATGGTGATGGCGTCTTTGACCGGCAGCTTGGCAAAGTCCACCGCCATGAGCTTGTCGATGCGGGCCTCGGTCAGGTCGGCACGTGTCTTGGTGTCCACCAGCGAGCCGTTGACGAAGACAAACTCGCCCTTTTCGTCGCTGTACAGGATCTCGTTGCCACCAAAACGCACTTCATACAGGCCCGCCACGGGTGTGCGCGAAACCTCGTCGATCTTGGGCAGTTGCGGCAGACGTTCGGCCAGGTTCTTGCGGATCAGGGCTTCGTCGGCCAGTGCGGCGCCTCCCAGGCACAGTGCCAGCAGGGCTGCGGTTGCGGCACACACGGCGTGCCAGGGCTTGCGCCCAGTGAATAGGGTCATCGAAGGGGTCTTTCTTGAAGTCAGCCGCCGAGGGCGCGGCCAGTGAGCAGGCGTTTGAGTGGGGGCAACTGGTTGACAAGACTCAGCCCCCGGTTGCGAAGTTCCTTGACCAAGGGCTGCGGGCTGGCAAAAAGCCGCAGCAGGCCGTCGGTCACCTGCGCCATGGCGCGTGTGGGCCCCAGCCGGCGCCGGGCATAGCGGGCCAGCAACTTGGGGTCACCCAGGCCGCGCCAGGGCTCTGCGGCGGCCAGTTCGTCGGCCAGCACCTGCACGTCAGCCAGCCCCAGGTTCAGGCCCTGGCCGGCCAGCGGGTGCACCACATGGGCGGCGTCGCCCACCAGCACCCAGCCGGGGCCGGCCACGCGGTCGGCATGGGCCAGCGACAGTGGCCATTGCGCACGCGCACTGGCCAGCGTCAGCGCACCCGCTGCACCGCCCGTGGCCTGCATCAGCGCGGCCAGGAAATCGTCGTTCGACAGGGCCATCAGTTCATCGGCACGTGCATCGGGCACCGACCACACCAGGCCGTAACCGTGCCCAGGTTGCGGGCGGTCCAGCGGCAGCAACGCCAGCACGTCGGGGCAGCGGAACCACTGCCGTGCCAGGCCGTTGTGCGGCAGCGGGCTCAGCAGCCGCGCTGCAATGCCACGCTGGCCGTACGCCTGGCGTGGCATCTTCACGCCCAGCGCTTCACGTGTGGCCGAATCCTTGCCTTCGGCCAGCACCACCAGTGCGGCCGGCACGGCGGTGTCCACCTCTTGCAGATGCGGCGCAAAACGGGCGGCGGTGCGCAGCGCAGCCTCCAACTCGGCGGCGTCCACGATCCAGGCCAGCTCGCCAACGCCCTGCGTCCAGGCAGAAAAGTCCAGCGCCGCGCCGGCGGCGTCGCCCGCCACGTGCATGTCGTGCACGGCCGTGCGGGCGTCGAGGGGAATGGCGTCCCACACCTTCAGCGTGCGCAGCAGCCGCACCGAGGCGGCGTTGAGCGCGTAGGCCCGCACGTCACTGGCAGCCGGGGGCGCGCTGCCCAGCAAGGCCACACGCAAGCCCTGGCGGCTCAGCGCCAGGGCGGCGGCCAGGCCCACGGCGCCAGCGCCACGCACCAGGATGTCGGCTTTGGTCATGCGCGGCATTGTAGGGAGCGCCCCCATGCACAATGCCCGGCCGCCTGCGGGCGGCATCTGCCTGCTGCGCTGTGCCAGCAGCCCCAGGCGCCGCGCTGCCTTTTGGAGACCTGCCGTGAGCGATGTCGCATGCACCTTGAGCGATCTGTTTGTGCACCCCATCAAGTCCTGCGCTGGCATTGGCGTGCGCGATGCGCTGCTGGTGGAAACCGGCCTGGACTTTGACCGCGCCTGGATGGTGGTGGACGAACATGGCGAGATGCTCACGCAGCGGGAGTTGCCGCGCATGGCGCTCATTCAGCCCACCTTCAAGACCAGCGAGCTGATGCTGCGCGCGCCCGGCATGCTGGCCCTGCACCTGCGGCTGGACACCGTGGAGGCCGCCACCCGCGTGCGCGTTTGGAGTGACGTGGTCAAGGCCTTTGACATGGGCGCACTGGCGGCGCAGTGGTTCAGCGACTTTCTCGGCCGCAAACTGCGCCTGGTGCGCTTTGACCCCGACGAGCAGCGCCTTTCCGACCCGGCCTGGGCGGGCGACATCGAGGCCGAAAACGCCTTTGCCGACGGCTTCCCGCTGCTGGTGGCCAATGCGGCTTCGCTGGACGATTTGAACGCCCGCCTGGCCGCCAGGGGCGTGCCGCCGGTGGCGATGCAGCGCTTCAGGCCCAACCTGGTGCTCTCGGGCTTGCAGGCCTTTGACGAAGACCACCTGCATGAGTTGCTTGTCACCACCGAGCAAGGCCCGGTGCGGCTGCGGCTGGTCAAACCCTGCACACGCTGCAGCATCCCCAATGTGGACCCGCTCACCGCCAGCACGTCGCACGAACCCGGAGACACCTTGGCCGCCTACCGCGCCGACCCACGCATGAAGGGCGGCATCACCTTCGGCGTCAATGCCGTGGTGGTGCAAGGGGTGGACTGCACGCTGCGCACGGGCCAGGCCGTCAGCGCGAGCTGGCGTTTTTAGGTGCGGCGGCTGCCCACGGCGTGGCTCATGGCCCTTGTGGTGCTGATCTGGGGCACCACCTGGCATGCCATCGTCTACCAGATCAACCACAGCACGCCTGAGCTCGGCGTGGCCGTGCGCTTTGGCCTGGCCGGCCTGGGCGTGCTGGCGGTTGCCGCCTGGCGCGGCCAAAACCTGCGCCTGCCACCGCGCGCCCATGGGGTGCTGGCGGCACAGGGCCTGTTCATGTATTCGCTGGCTTACCTGTGTGTGTACCACGCCGAAAAACACGTGCCCTCGGGGCTGGTGGCGGTGGGTTACTCGGCCTCGCCACTGCTTGCCGGGCTGGGCGCCTGGGCCTTGTGGCGCACGGCGCTGACAGCCCGTTTTGTGGCCGGTGGTCTGTGTGGTGTGCTGGGTGTGGCGCTGATCTTTTGGCCCGAGCTGAATTCGGCCTCGGCACGCGCCACGGCGGCCGTGGGGCTGGCCTACACCGTGGGCGCGGTGCTGCTGTCGTCGGTAGGTGCGCTGGTGGCTTCACGCAACAACCGGCTGGCCGTGGGCTTCTGGCCGGCCCTGGGCTACGGCCTGGTCTACGGTGCGATGGGCGCGGCTGTGGTGCTGGTGGTGCTGCAGCAGCCCGTGCGCTTGCCGGCGGTGGTGTCATGGTGGTTGGCCATGGCCTATCTCAGTGGCGCCGGCACGGTGGTGGCGTTTGCGAGCTTCCTGACGCTGCAGCAGCGCCTGGGCCCGGGCAAGGCCGCCAGCGTGGGCGTGATGACGCCGGTGGTGGCACTGGCCGTGTCCACTGCGCTGGAAGGCTACCGCCCCGAAGCGCTGACCTTTGCCGGCGCGGCGCTAGCCGTACTGGGCAATGTGCTGATGCTGCGGCCGCCGCGTCAGGGCTGAAGCGGGGCCCGGCCGTCAGGCTTGATCCAGCGGCGCAGGCTGGGGCCAGGGGATGAACTCGGTCTCACCCGGCAGGCGGTCAAAACGTTGTGCCTGCCAGTCTTCCTTGGCCTGCACGATGCGCTCCTTGCGTGAAGACACAAAGTTCCAGACGATGTGACGCTGGCCCAGCGGCTCACCGCCGATCAGCACCACGCGGGCTTCGCCTTCGGCCGACAGCATGGGCTCGTCGCCCGCAGCCAGCACCACCATGGCGGCCGGCGGCACGGCCTGGCCGTCAAGCAGCACGGCGCCCTGCACCACGTAGACAGCACGTTCGGTGGCCAGCGGCAGGGGCAGCGCGTCGCCCGCGCTCAACTCGATGTCCAGACAGAGCGTGGGCGAGCGCACCACCACAGGCGAGGTGGCACCGAACGCGCTGCCCACCAACAGACGCAGCCGCGCGCCGCCCACTTCCAGCGCCGGTACTTCGCCGGCCGGGGTATGGGCAAAAGAAGGCGCCATTTCTTCGTCGGCCGCCGGCAATGCCAGCCACAGCTGCAAGCCGTGCATGCGGCGCGTCTGGCCACGCAGATCCGCCGGCGTGCGCTCGGCGTGCACGATGCCACGCCCGGCCGTCATCCAGTTGATGGCACCGGGCTCTATGCGCTGCGCGGCGCCTGTGGAGTCGGTGTGCTGCAGGGCACCTTCAAACAGGTAGGTCAGCGTGGCCAGGCCAATGTGCGGGTGCGGTCGCACGTCGTGCTTGTCGTCCGGCCCCGCCGTGACCGGGCCGAAGTGGTCAAAAAACACAAAGGGGCCGACCGCTTGCCGCTGCGCTGCCGGCAGCAGCCGGCGCACGGCAAAACCACCACCCAGGTCCATGAGGCGGGGCCTGAGCATGAGCTGTTGGGTGTCCATGCGGTGCAGTGTAGGAAAATCGCGGCCAACGTGGCCCTGGGGGCCGCAGCCCATCGGTCCTGCGGGACCATCGCGAAAGTCATTCATGAGTCTCAAGTGCGGCATCGTCGGCCTGCCCAACGTGGGCAAGTCCACGCTCTTCAACGCCCTCACCAAGGCCGGCATCGCGGCCGAGAACTACCCGTTTTGCACCATCGAACCCAACGTGGGCATTGTGGAATTGCCCGACCTGCGGCTTGACGCGCTGAGCGTCATCGTCAAGCCCGAACGCGTGGTGCCGGCCATCGTGGAGTTTGTCG
>CAZUKT010000140.1:0-7633 GCA_964620975.1 uncultured Rubrivivax sp.
GACGTGATCAAGGCCATCCCCGCGCTGGCCGAACTGGCTGGTGGCATCGGCGACCAGATGGTGCGCAACATGGGCACGCTGGGCGGCTCCATCGCCAATGCCGACCCGGCCGCCTGTTACCCGGCCGCCGTACTGGGGCTGGGCGCCACGGTGCACACCAACAAACGCAGCATTGCCGCCGACAGCTACTTCACCGGCATGTTTGAAACGGCGTTGCAAACGGGTGAGCTGATCACGGCGGTGAGCTTCCCGGTGCCGACGCGCGCTGCGTACATCAAGTTCAAACAACCCGCCTCGCGTTTTGCGCTGGTGGGCGTGTTTGTGGCGCAGACCGCCGCTGGTGTGCGCGTCGCAGTAACGGGTGTGAAGAGCAGCGTGTTCCGCGCCACGGCCCTGGAAGCGGCGCTCAACGCCAGCTTCACCGCCGCCGCTGCGCAGGCCGTGAAGCTGGGCACCGACGGCGTCAACGGGGCCGCACCATGACACCACCCGTGCTGCTGGCCCGGCGGCGCGGGCTGTGTGCCATGCTGCTGGCCGGCGCCCTGCCCCGCGGGGCGCGGGCGCAGGCGGCGGCCCCATCCCCAGCGCTCACGGTGACACTGGCCGATGGCCGCAGCCGCCGCTTTGAGCTGGCCGAACTGCAGGCGCTGCCCCCTGAATCTGCGCCCGCACGCCGGCGTGACGGCCCGGCCTTCAACATCAGCGGCGTGTCGGTGACCCACCTGCTCAAGCTGGCCGGGCTGGACCTGTGGGCCAACCTGGGCGGCGGCGCCGTCGTGGGCCATGCCCTGGTGGCACGCGCGGCCGACGGTTACCGCGCCGTGTGGGGTCTGGCCGTGGCCGACCCGCACTTTGGCCACCCGCCGCTGATAGTCTCGTGGGCCATGCCCGACGGCAGCCCTTGGCCGCCCAAGGACGGGCCGCTGCACCTCATCACCACGGGCGAAAGCCGGCCCGGGCGCTGGGTGCGCCAACTGGTGTCGCTGGAAGTGAAAGCCCTGCAATGACTGTGAATGCCGTGGTGCTGCCCGATTCGGTGGATGCGGTGGTGGCCTGCCTGGCCAGCCAGAACTACCTGTGCGACCGGCGTCTGGCCACGGCACTGTTCCTGAGCCTGAAGCTGCAGCGCCCGTTGTTCCTGGAAGGCGAACCCGGAGTCGGCAAGACCGAACTCGCCAAGGCCCTGGCGGCCACACTGAACACCACGCTGCTGCGTGTGCAGTGTTACGAAGGCCTGGACATTTCGCAGACCGCCTACGAATGGAACGTGGCGCGGCAGATGGTGGAAATCCGCCTGGCCGAAGCGGCGCAGCACGGCCAGGGCCACATCGACCATGACCGCCTGGTGCGCAGCCTGTATTCACGCGACATGCTCATCGAACGCCCGCTGCTGCAGGCACTGAGCCAGCCCGTGTCGCCGGTGCTGCTGATCGACGAACTCGACCGCGCCGACGAACCCTTTGACGCCTTCTTGCTGGAAGTGCTGGCCGAAAACCAGATCACCGTGCCCGAGCTGGGCACGCTGCGCGCGGTGGCGCCGCCCATCACGCTGATCACCAGCAACCGCACCCGCGAAATCCACGACGCACTGAAGCGCCGCTGCCTTTACCACTGGGTGGAGTTTCCGGGGGTGGAGCAGGAACTGCAGATCGTGCGCCTGAAGGCGCCCGGCGCGTCTGAACGCCTGGCGCGCCAGGTGGTGGAATTTGTGCAGCGCATGCGCACGCTGGACCTGTTCAAGAGCCCCGGCGTGGCCGAGACCATCGACTGGGCCAACGCACTGGTGGCGCTGAACAGCATCCGGCTGGACCCAGCCAGCGTGCACGACACATTGGGTGTGCTGCTGAAGTACCAGGACGACATCACCCGCGTGCAGGGCGCCGAGGTGGCCAAGCTGCTGGACGAACTGCGCGCGCGGGCCCTGCTCGAACAGGGCTGACCCGTCCACAGGCAAACCATGCTGCTGGCCGAAAACATCACCCACTTTTCACGCGTGCTGCGCACCGCCGGCCTGCAGGTAGGCCCCGACCGCGTGCTGGCCAGCATTGCCGCAGTAGAGGCGGTGGGCTTGAACCGGCGCGAAGACGTGCGCGCCGCGCTGGGCGCCGTGATGCTGGACCGCCACGAACAGCAGGTGATCTTCGACGCGGCGTTTGACGCCTTTTTCCGCGACCCCAAGCTGCTGGAACAGCTGATGTATGCACTGCTGCCCAAGATCAGCGGCCGCGGCGAAAAGCCACGTGCGCCCCGCAACAACCGCATGGCCGAGGCGCTAGCTGCACCGCGTGAGCCCACGCCGCCGCCGCAGGCGCCGCAGACAGCGCCAGAAGAGCTGCAATTCGAGACCACGTTCACCTTCTCGGACCGTGAACGCCTGCAGCACGCCGACTTCGAAACCATGACCGCCGACGAGTTTGCGCTGGCCAAGACGCTGGCCGAACGCCTGCCGCCGCCGGTGCTGCCGGTGCGGCTGCGCCGCCATGAAAATGCGCCACGCGGCACCATCGACCTGCGCCGCACGCTGCAGGGCATGGTGCGGCAACCGCACACGCTGAAACCCGCCTTCACCCGTGCCGGGCACGAGTTGCCGCCCATCGTCGTGCTGCTGGACATCTCGGGCTCGATGGACCGCTACGCAAGGCTGATGCTGCATTACGTGCACGGCCTGACACGCCGCCACCTGCGTGTGTACACCTTCACCTTCGGCACGCGCCTCACCAACATCACACGCTGCCTGCGCCACCGCGACCCCGACGTGGCACTGAAACTGGCCGACGAACAGGTGCAGGACTGGAAGGGCGGCACCCGCATCGCCAGC
Source organism: uncultured Rubrivivax sp. (assembly GCA_964620975.1). GTDB lineage: Bacteria > Pseudomonadota > Gammaproteobacteria > Burkholderiales > Burkholderiaceae_C > Rubrivivax. The sequence continues at coordinate 2,819 of CAZUKT010000140.1, forward strand.
GCGCTGAAGGCCTTCAACCACCAGTGGGCGCGCCGTGTGCTGGGCGGCAATGCCGCCGTGCTGCTGGTGACCGACGGGCTGGACCACGACGACAAGGGTGAGCTCGCCGCCGCTGCCGCGCACCTGCACCGCATGGCACACCAGGTGGTGTGGCTCAACCCGCTGCTGCGCTTTGACGGCTTCAAGCCCCTGGCCGGCGGCGTGCGGGCGCTGCTGCCACACGTGGACCGATTTCTGCCGGTACACAACCTGGCCAGCCTGGCCGACCTGGGCCGTGCGCTGCGTGCGCCGGCCTTGCGACCCTCCTCCTTGCTTCACTGAAAACACACCATGGAACTCATCGGCGAACGTGTCATTCCTGCTTCCCGCCAGCGCACCTGGGAAGCGCTGAACGATCCCGACACCCTCAAGGCCTGCATCACCGGCTGCGAAAGCCTGGTGCGCGACGGCGAAGACGGCCTGCTCGCCATGGTGGCCGTGCGTGTGGGCCCGGTCAGCGCCCGCTTCAAGGGCAAGCTCAAGTTGAGCGACGTGGTGGCGCCGGTGAGCTACACCATCCACTTCGACGGCCAGGGCGGCGTGGCCGGTTTTGGCAAGGGCTCGGCCGACGTGGCGCTGACCGACGCCGGCGCAAACCGCACGACGCTGAAGTACGTGGCCCGGGCGCAGGTGGGCGGCAAGCTGGCGCAGATCGGCTCGCGGCTGGTGGACTCGGCCGCTGCCAAGATTGCCGAGGACTTCTTCCAGGCTTTCGAGACCCTGTTGCGCGCCGAAACCGGCGTGGCGCCCACCGAAGACGACGAGGCCCGGGCCGCGTTGGCGCGCCAAGCCCGCACCCAGGCCAACTGGAAGCGCTTGGCGTGGGCGCTGGCCCTGTGCCTGGGCGCCTACCTCGTCTACCGCAGCACACGCTGAGCACCGCCATGGACAGCCTAGACCTGCAGGTCCTGCAGCAAGCCCGAGACTGGCGCGACGCCGGCCACGCCGTGTGGCTGGTCACGGTCATCGAAACCTGGGGCAGCGCACCGCGCCCGCCGGGTGCGCTGCTGGCGCTGCGCGACGACGGCCTGGTGGTGGGATCGGTCAGCGGCGGCTGTGTCGAAGACGACCTGATCGATCGCGTGCGCCATGGCGAACGTGTCGCCACACCGTCCCTCGTCACCTATGGCGTGACCAAGGAAGAAGCGGCGCGATTTGGCCTGCCCTGCGGCGGCAACCTGCGCCTGGTGCAGGAACCGCTGCAGGACACCTCATGGATTGACCAGGTGCTGGCGCGCACCGCGCGGCATGAACTGGTGGCACGGCGGCTGGACTTCGATACCGGCGTGGTCACCGTTGAAGCGGCCGTGCGCGGCGAAGTTTTTGAGTTCACCGGCCGACAACTGCGCGCTTTGTACGGGCCGCGTTGGCGCCTGCTCATCATCGGCGCCGGCCAACTCAGCCGCGCCCTGGCGCCCATGGCGCTGGCGCTGGACTTTGAAGTGATCTGCTGCGATCCGCGTGAGGAATACCACCTCACCTGGGAAGTACCCGGCACCACCTTCAGCCGCAGCATGCCCGACGACGTGGTTCACGAACTGCAGCTCGACCCGCACTGCGCTGTGGTGGCCGTGACGCACGACCCCAAGCTGGACGACATGGTTCTGCTGGAAGCGCTCAAGTCCCCGGCCTTCTATGTAGGCGCGCTGGGCTCGCGTGGCAATACCGCCGCCCGCAAGGAAAGGCTCAAGCTCTTTGACCTGAGCGACGCGGAGATCGACTGCCTGCACGGCCCCATCGGATTGCACCTGGGCGCCCGCACGCCGGCCGAGATTGCCGTGTCCATCGTGGCCGAGATCGTGGCCGTGAAAAACGGCGTGGGGCTGGCGCAGAAGAAGGCCGGCTCGGCTGTGCCATCTGCAGGCCGTGCCTGCATGCGCTGAGCACGGGCCGGCCTGCCGCTGCGCAACGGGGCCGCCCCGGTTTGCGCCGCTGTTGCGCTGAGTGGGGTCTGCATCAGCGGTTGGATCAGCGGCTGCATCAATGCGGCTGCATCAATGCCGCCATGGGGCACACTGCGGGCCTGAACGGATGCCAACTTGAACACCGCACCTCCCGCCCTGCCACCACGCCAGACCGCCGCCACCGACGACCATTCGGCGGTGCGCCTGTATTACGAATTTGCGTCCGGCGCGCAGCGCGGCGCGGCGCTGGACAACCCGGTCGTGGACCTGCTGGTGGCGGTGCGTGACGCCGGCTCCATTGCACAGGCCGCCACGCTCATGGGCTGCTCGTACCGCCACGTGTGGGGCGCCTTGCGCAAGTGGGAGGCCACCTTTGGCGAGCCGCTGGTGTCTTGGACGCAAGGCCAGCCAGCACGGCTGACGGAGTTTGGCCAGCGGCTGCTTTGGGCCGAGATGCGGGCCCGCACCCGCATGCAGCCGCACATCGACGCCCTGCGCGCCGACCTGGCCCGTGTGGTGGCCGAAGCGCGTGACGAGCGCCAGCAACTGCTGGCCCTGCACGCCAGCCACGACCTGGCGCTGCCGCGCCTGCGTGAACACGCGGCGCAGAACGATGCGCTGCACCTGGACATCCGCTTCATGGGCAGCATTGAAAGCCTGCGTTCGCTCAACGCCGGGCACTGCCTGGTGGCGGGCTTTCATGTGCCGGCACTGGAAGGCGCGGCGCCGCTCTTTGCACAGGCCCTGAAACCGCTGCTGCACCCGGGTGAGCACAAGCTCATCGGCTGCGCGCGCCGCACGCAGGGCTTGATGATGCGGCGCGAGCACGCCGGCCGTGTGCAGTCGGTGGCCGACCTGGCGCAGCCGGGCTTGCGCTATGTAAACCGCCAGGTGGGTTCGGGCACGCGGCTGCTGATCGACCAGCTCTTGCACAACCATGCTCTGGTGCCCGCACAGGTGGCGGGTTATGACACCGGTGTCGAAGAAAGCCACGTGGCCGTGGCCGCCACCGTGGCCAGCGGCGCGGCCGACGTGGGGCCGGGTGTGGAAGCAGCCGCCCTTGAATTTGGCCTGCACTTTGTGCCGCTGGTGGAAGAAGACTATTTCCTGGTCTGCCTCAAGCAGCACCTGGATACGGCGCCGGTGCTGCGCCTGCGCGCCGTGCTGGCCAGCGACGACTGGGCCCGCATGCTGGACAAGCTGCCGGGTTACCGCCCGGTGGCCGAGCCCGGCAAGGTGCTGGTGATGACAAGCGCCCTGCCCTGGTGGCGTTACACGCGGCCCAAGGCCGCACTTGCAAGCCCGCACGCCGACAAGGCCGCCCCTGGCCAGCGCGGCCAAGCCCGGGGCTGACACCCGGCAACGCGCCAACACGCATGGGCTTGCTGTCACGCGACTCCGAAACCGAACGCTGGCTGGCCGTGTTGCTGCGTGCGCTGCACCTGGCCAGCGTGGTGGCACTGGGCGCGCAAGTGATGGGCGCACCCATGAACGCGCATGTGGCGCCTGCGGCCGTGCTGGGCACTGGCGCCGTGATGCTGCTGATGGACTTGCGTGCGCGCCGCATCGCGCTGCGTGAGTTGGCCGGTGCGGCCGTGTTGGCCAAGCTGGCGCTTGTGGCCTGGATGGCGCTGGACGCACCGCGTGCACCGTGGATCTTCTGGCTGCTGGTGCTGGGCTCGGCCATCACTTCACACGCGCCCAAGCGCTTCAGGCACTGGCCCACGCCGCCGCGCCACGACCAACGCACGCAACGCGCCCAACAGCCTCACTTGCCCTGAGAGCGTCGCAGGCGGGGCGCGATGGTGTGCTCTGGGGCGCTGCGCAGGGCCGCACTCAGCATCGCGCCAGCAACGCCGCCAGCCCCGGATAGGCCGTGGCCTTGATGGCCACCTTGTGCGACAGCCCGCTGCGCTGCGCACCCCGCCGCAGCGCGTCTACATAGGCCGCGCCGTCCAGCACCCAGGTGCCACCGATGAGCGTGACACCCCGCGCAAACAGCGCGTCGGGCAGGCAGCCCATGCTGGGGCCGACCAGCGCCAGCCACTGCGCTTGCCGGCAGTGCGCCAGCATGGCGTCCAGCGTGTCGTTGAGCACCAGCGTGCCGGTGGACAGCACCTTGTTGCAATGGCGCAGCGCGCTGGCGTCCAGCGTCACCTGGTAGCCCTCGTGCGCACCCGCAAGGTGGGCCTTCAGTTCCACCACCGTCAGCGCCGCGCCGCTGGCCAGCACACGGGGCAGAAGCGGCGTGAAGAGGCCGATCATGCCGATGTGGTCGCCGGGCTGCGGGTCCAGTGCACCCAGCGAATCGCTGCTGGCGGCGGGCACGTAACCGGCACGGTCAAACAGCCAGCGCGTGAGCGCGTTGGCCGCCGCCAGGCCAATGGCGCGCTGGGCCCCGTGGCCGCAGGCAAATTGGCGCGCCACGGCCAGCACGTCAGCGCCCGCCAGGCCCAGGCTGGCGTCGTGCTGGCGCAGTTGCGCCAAGGTGTCGTCCAGCAGCACATAGCTCAAGCCCAGGCTGCCGTCTTCCAGCGCCAAGGCGCAGAACTCTCCCCGGGCTTGCCCTGGCGCTGGTTCGGGTGGCAGGTGCAGGGCCTGCACCCGAGGCAGCGTGTGGCGCTGCGCCAGCGTTTCCAGCTGGGCGATGCATTCGGTGGCAAAGCGCATGGCGGTGGTGGCACAGGCAAGGCTGGATTAGGTGGCGCGCACCGCCGGGTTGGCGGCGCGGGCGAGGGCATGCGGTCGAAGCGTCGAAGCGTCGCACAGGCGCAGAGGCGGCGCATCGGCCGGGCCGATTGTCAGCGCCACAAAGTGGCTATATCATTGATTAATCAAGTATCTAGCAACCTAATCATGCCTCAGAAAACAC
>CAZUKT010000140.1:7643-9492 GCA_964620975.1 uncultured Rubrivivax sp.
CCCCCACCCCCACCGCTGCCAGCGCCACTGCCGGCTCCGTCTACAGCACCGCGTCCCGCGCGGCCGCCCACGCCGGCGACGCCGGCAACGTGCCCGACCCCAACACCAGCCTGGACTTCTGCCTGCGTCTGACCCGCGCCTACGCCACCCTGACGCGGCGGCTGGACAACGCCTTGTCCAGCCTGCACGGGCTGAGCTTTGGTGACTTCATGATCCTGTACCACCTGGGGCGTGCGCCGGGCAAGCGGCTGCGCCGCATTGACCTGGCCGAGCGGCTGGGGCTCACCGCGTCAGGCGTCACACGCAGCCTGCTGCCACTAGAAAAGGTGGGCCTGGTGGCGCGCCAGCCCGACCCACGCGACGCCCGCGTCGGCTACGCCTTGCTGACCGACGCCGGGCAGCAACTTCTGGCGCACGCGCAGGTGACGGTGGAACCCATCAGCCAGGAAGCCACACGCGCCGTACCGCCCGAGCAGATGGGTGAACTGCTGGCGCTGATGGGGCAACTGGCCGGCATGCACCTGGCCAACAGCTGAGCGAGGCGGCGCCCGCCGCCACGCCCGTCAACGCCCGTCAACGCCAGTCAACGCCCTGCAGGCCGCAGCGGCAAGATGCGCGACCCATACCAGCCCGGCCTGGGCTGGGCTCTTGCCGCGCCCGGCCCTGCCGCCGTCGCCGCCCGCATCCCCAGGGCCCGGGTCGTGCCCATGCCCGGCGTTGCGGCAGCCGGCCACGCACCCGCCACGGGGCGGCGGATGAGCACGTCGCCGTCCAGCACCACGTCGGGCAGGCCGTCGGCGTTGAGGTCGAGCACCGCCATCGGTTCACGCAACCCGTAGTAGCCGTAGCCCGACTCGAACAAACGCTCGGCTTGCAGGCCGCCGTCCGGGGTCTGCAGGTACACGCCCATGACACGGGCTGTGTCGTGGGTCACCAGCACATCCAGGCGGCCATCACCGTTGACATCGGCCGTTTCCACTGTGGCGAGGTCATAGGTTGATGGGTAGTAGACAGGGGCTTCGAACCCACCGCCGGCGTCCTGGCGCAGCACCGACAGCGCACGCAGTCCGTCCACGGTCTTCAAGGTCAGCAACACGTCGGGGCGCCCGTCGCCGGTGACATCGGCCACGGCCAGCGTGCGCCGGGCGTCACGCAGTTCGGTCAGCGGTAGGCTGCGCACGGCACCAAAGCCTGCGTCCTGGCGCAGCGCCCAGGCCAGTTCCTCGGTGGTGCCGCCGGGCAGGGACCGCACCCACACCAGGTCCTTGTGGCCGTCGCCGTTCAGGTCGACCAGACGCCAGTCGTTGATGTACTCGGTGCCGCCATCCACTGCCAGCGCCACGGCCCAGGCGCCCGCCGGGTCGCGGCGCCAGAACTCGAACTGAGTCCAGGCCGCTGCCAGCAGTTCGGTGTGTCCGTCGCCCTCCAGATCTTCGGCCAGCACACGGCCGTTCAGCTGAACGCCGTCCACGGGCTCCAGCAGCCATCGGCCGTCCGGCTGCTGCAGGAAGACGGAAAGGCGGTTGTCGCAGGCCACCAGGGTCACATCGGGGCGCCCATCACCGCTGACGTCGGCCACCGCCATGCCTTGCAGGTTGCAGCCTTGCACGGGATTCCAGGTGTGCAGGCGCACGGTGTCGGCAAAGCCGCCATCGGCCTGCTGCAAGCGCGCGACGATGTCGTTGTAGAAGCCGTCCGGCCCCATTTGCCGCGTCACGGCCAGCAAGTCGGCGCGGCCATCGGCGTTGACATCACCCACCTTCACCCCGAGCACCTCGCCCGCCGCCAGCCACGGCACAGGCCGCGCAAAGGCACCAGGGTCGGTGCGGATGCCGAACGACATGCCGGG
>CAZUKT010000141.1:0-3216 GCA_964620975.1 uncultured Rubrivivax sp.
AACAATGGGGTGGCACGCGCCACCCCTTGGTTTTTGCGGGCCTGGTGATGTCAGTGTTTGGTCTTCACCTTTTCAAGCTCGGCTTCCAGGTCTTCAATGCGGCTTTGCATGTTGGCGATGCGGCCGTTCAAGGCGCCCACGTTCAGATAGGTCTCGTTGTCCGCCGGTGCGCTCAGCACGCCGGCATAACCCAGCCAGCCTGGCTCGTAGACCTTGACGTCCTTGAAGCCAAGGTCGCGCATCACGGTGGCCGTTTGTGCGGCGCGCACGCCGCTTTGGCAATACACCACCACCTCTTTGTCACGGTCCAGGCCGCCGTACAAGCGCATCAGGTCTTCCTTGGGCTTGAGCGACATGCCGTCGCGCGTTTTCACTTCCTTGCGCGCCAGCTTGCCGGGGGTGGCCGGGTCAACCCAGTTCTGCTCAAACGGGATGTTCACCGCCTGGGGCATGTGCCCGCCGCGAATGGCGCGGATGTCGTCGCCGGTGTATTCCTTGGGCGTGCGGGCGTCCACGATCTGCGTCTTGCCGTTGCGCACACGGGCGATCATTTCTTCGTTCCACAGCACCACGCCAGCAACGGGCGTGAGCTTCAGCGCCACGGCCGGCAAGGTGCTGGCGGCGGTCTGCACGGTCTTGCCGGCGGCCTTCCAGTCGTCAAGCCCGCCGTGGTAGACCTTGGCGTTGAGCGCGCCAAAGTAACGCAGGGTGTTGAAGGCAAAGTAGGCCGAGTTGTCGCCGGTGCGCCCGTAGACGATGACTTCCTTGTTCAGCATGTCGATGCCGGCCTTGCCCAGCATGGCTTCGATCTGCGGCGTGGGCAGCCAGTCTTCGCGGTTGGCGTCGCGCAGCAAACGCGCGGGCTCGCCCGCATTCACGGCGCCAGGCAGGTGGCCCTCTTTGTAGGCCTCGCCGTCGCGGGCGTCCCAGACGATGGCGCCACGCTTGATGGCGGTTTCCACATAGCTGGTGTCCACGATGTCGGCGGCCGAGGCCCAGCCCGACAGCAGGCCAATGGCCAGCGCTGCCAAAGCGCGCCGGAGCGGGATCTTGATCATGGTTTCTCTCCTGGGTTTGTGGCGGCAAGGCCACCGCCATGGTGCTGCGGCAACAAGTGCCAAGCAAGGGCAAACACCTACATTGTGCCAAGTCAATGAAAAATACCAATTGGGGTATCTAATGAGACCCATCGAACAAGTTCTGGCGCGGCGCAAAGATGGCCTCTGGCGAGCAAGCCTGGCCCCAAGCGCGGGGGCCTGAAAGGAAGACCAAGACATGTCCATTTCCCTGACCCACGGCCCGCGCGCCAAGCCTGCGGGCACCGTGGCCACAGCCAAGGCGCTGCCCTACTGGAACCCCTACCTGATGGGCTTCTTGCTGGGCTTGGTGCTGCTGGCCACCTACGCCGTGGCGGGCCGCGGCCTGGGCGCCACGGCAGCGTTTTCTGCCGTGTCGGCCTGGTTGACCCACCTGGTGTCGCCCGAGCACATGCAGGCCAGCCTGATCCATGTGCGCTACTGGAATGAAGGCGCCCCACTCATGCAGTGGACGGTGTTCTTGCTGCTGGGCGCCGTGCTCGGCGCCTTTGCCTCGGGCTGGCAGGGCCGCCGCCTGAGCTTCAGCGTCGAGCGTGGCCGCCACACCACTGACAACCGGCGCCTGCTGCTGGCCCTGGTGGGCGGCTTCATCGCCGCCTTCGGGGCGCGCATCGCCAAGGGCTGCACCAGCGGGCAAGCACTCACGGGCGGCTCCATGCTCAACGTCGGCAGCCTGGTGTTCATGGTGGCCGTGTTTGCCGCCGCCTACTCGCTGGCCTACTTCATGCGCAAGGAGTGGCTGTGATGCTGCCTCTGTCCTCATCCATTGAACTCAGCACCTTCGCTTCACTCGGCCTGGCCGTGGTGCTGGGCGCGGGTTTCGGCTTCTGCCTTGAACGCGCTGGCTTTGGCAGCGCACGCAAGCTCACGGCCGTGTTCTACCTTTACGACATGGCGGTGGTGAAGGTCATGTTCACCGCCATCGTCACGGCCATGGTCGGGCTCTTTGTGCTGTCGGCCGCCGGGCTGATGGATCTGAGCGAGCTGTACCTGGAGCCCACCAACCTGGCCGCACAGGGCCTGGGCGGGCTGGTCTTCGGCGTGGGTTTCATGGTGGGCGGTTACTGCCCCGGCACCTCGATGGCCGCACTGGCCACCGGCCGCAAGGACGGTTTTGCCTTTGCGCTGGGCATGCTGGCCGGCGTGATGGCCTACGCCGAGTTCACGCCCGACATCGAGCTCTGGGTCAAGGCTGGCAGCCTGGGAGAAATGACGCTGCCTTCACTCACCGGCATTGGCATGGGCTGGTGGACGCTGGCCTTTGTCGCCTTCCTGGCTTTTGCCGCCTGGGGCATGGCCCGCCTTGAACAACGTTTTGCCAGGCTGCGCCCGCAAACCTGAAACCTGCCCAGCACCGCAGGGCACAACACATCCACTCTGCTGGCGCGCACACCGTGCGCCAGCCACCCCAAACCCTCACATACCCCACTCTGGCCGGTCTTGCACCCGAGCCCGCAGAGCGCCGTGCGTCACCTTGCACGGCACCCCCCGAGCATGTCGCACCCCTGGCCCGTTGGCACCCCGAAGTCCGTTCTCCCGCTTCGACCCATCAACTACAGGAAGTCGTCATGTCAATGCATACCCAACTTTCCCGCCTTTCCCCCGTGGCCGCTGTTTGCGCCGCCCTGTGCGCCGTGGCGCAACCCGCCTGGGCCACGAATGGCATGCTGATGGAAGGTTATGGCCCCGTGTCCACCGGCATGGGCGGCGTGTCACAAGCCCTGGACCACGGCACCGCCGCCATGGCACAAAACCCCGCCACGCTGGCGCTGATGCCCACCCGCGCGCGGCACGACGCCGCCATTGGTGTGCTGGGCCCCAAGGTGGCCAGTAGCATGGCCGGCGCGGGCACGGCCGAATCCAGTGGCAACGCCTACGTCATGCCCGATTTGGGCTATGCGCGCCGCAGCGGCAGCCTGACCTACGGGTTTGGCCTCTTCGCCCAGGGTGGCATGGGCACCGAGTACAGCGAAAACACATTCCTGGCCATGGGCTCGGGCGCCCCGGTGCGGTCTGAACTGGGGGTGGGCAGCTTGCTGTTTCCGCTGGCCTGGCAACTGACACCCACGCTGGCCGTGGGTGCGACGCGCACGATTACGATGGTGGCGCAAGTCGCCAG
>CAZUKT010000141.1:3226-9486 GCA_964620975.1 uncultured Rubrivivax sp.
GGGCCTGGACATGCGCATGGCCGCCAGTGGTATGCAACTGGGCGCCATGGTCACGGGCGCGTCGGGCAACCTGGCCATGGCCTTGCCCGCGCTGGGCGGTGCGCCTTGGGCACGGGTGGACTTCTCCAACAACAACGACTTCACGGGCGCCGCCAAATCCACGGGCTGGGGTGCCAAGCTGGGTGTGGTCTACAAGCCCACGCAGACCTGGACGCTGGGTGCGTCCTACCGCCTCAAGTCGGCCCTGAGCGACATGAAGACAACGGCCACCGACGCCAGCCTCAGTGCCACCGGCGGCTTTGCCGACAGCGGCCGCATCACGGTGGTGGACTTCCAGTTTCCCGCCATGGCGGCACTGGGTGCCAGCTGGCAGATCACGCCGGATCTGCTGGTGGCGGCGGACTACAAACGCATTGCCTGGGCCGCCGTGATGAAGGACTTCAAGCTGCGCTACGACAGCGCCGGCATGGGCGGTTCAGTGAGCTTTGCGCTGCCGCAGAACTGGAAGAACCAATCGGTTGTCAACTTGGGGCTGGCCTATGCCGTCAACCCGCAGATCACGCTGCGCGGCGGCATCAACGCCAGCGACAACCCCATCCCTGAAGCGCTTGTGAACCCGCTCTTCCCGGCCACCGTCAAGCGCCACTACACCATGGGTGCAGGCTGGCGTTTTACGCCCGCTGACGAGGTCAACCTCTCGCTCACCCTGGCACCCACCAGCACCGTGACCAACGGCATGGGCGTGGTCGTCACGCACAAGCAGACCAACCTGCAACTCATGTATTCCCGCCACTTTCTGTAATTGCCGGCTGTAGGCACGCACGCCAAAAGGCTGCGCTGCCATCAGCCACCCACCGCTTCCAACCGAAAGGACCGTCATGTTTCGCAAGACTTTCATCGGTGCCCTTGTTCTGGGCACCCAATTGGCGCTGGCGCAAGTGCCTGCAGCGCCGGCAGCCTCTGCCGCTGCCAAACCCAAAACGCCGCAGCCGGCCATGTGCTCGGCCTGCCACGACCAGGACGCCAATGAAATGGGCGGCTACTTTGAGTCCGCCGCTTTCAAATCACAGTCGATGCAGCTCGACGTGGGCGCAGCGGCACCGCAGATCCTGCGCTTTGACGCCAAGACCCTGAAGGTCATAGACGCCGGCGTGGCCAAGCCCGCCGAGCACCTGAAGGACGTGAAGAAACGCCACGAAGCGCGTATCACCTGGGTCGAACGTGACGGCGTCAAGCTCGTCACCGAAATCCGCTTCAAGGGCCCGGTGAAGATCGACGCCGACAAGCTCATCGACTACGCCGGCGTGGCCAAGCTGGTGGCACAGGGCCCCGCCAAGGGCGGCTTCACACTCATCGACTCCAGGCCGCTGCTGCGCTTTCAGGAAGGCACCATTCCCGGCGCCATTCACCTGCCCTTCATCGGCTTTGACAAGTTCCTGGACCGCCTGCCCAAGGACAAGGCCCAGTTGACGGTGTTCTTCTGCGGCGGCATCACCTGCACGCTGAGCCCCAATTCCATGCGCAAGGCGCAGAAGCTGGGCTACACCAACCTCAAGGTCTACCGCGAAGGCCTGCCCGAATGGCAAACCCGCAACCACGCCGTCACCACGCCCAGCTTCGTCAAGCTGGCCTACCTTGACCGCGACATCCCCCACGTGATGATCGACGCACGTTCTGCCGAAGACGCTGCCAGCAGCCACATCAAGGGCGCAGTGTCGATGCCGGCCGCAGCGCTCAAGACGGCGCTGAAGTCGCTGCCCCCAGCCAAGCTGATGGCGCCGCTGGTGGTTTATGACGGGCGTGGTGGCGACGAAGCCACGGCCCTGGCGCAGGCCCTGGTCAAGGCCGGCCAGCAAAACGTGCTGGTGCTGGGTGGTGGCATGGTGGGCTGGCAGGCGGCAGGCTTTGCCGTGGAGTCCGGCGTTGCGGCCACCAAGATTGCCTTTGTGCCCAAGCCACGTGCAGGCTCGCTGCCCCTGGCCGAGTTCACCACGCTGGCCAAGGCCACGCCGGCCGACGTGCTGATCCTGGACGTGCGCAACCCCGACGAAGCCCAGCACGGCATGATCAAGGGCGCGATGCTCATCCCCGATGAAGAACTGGCGGCACGCATGGCCGAGTTGCCCAAGGGCAAGCGCATCGTCACGCACTGCCTCACCGGCATACGCGCTGAAATGGCGTACCACAAGCTCAAGGCCGCCGGCTTCAACGCCGCCTTCTTGAACAACGAGATCCTGGTGGCCAAGGACGGCAGCTTCAAGATCACACCGCGTTGATGGCGGCACGGGCGGCTTTGTGCCGCCCAGCAAAAAGGGGAAGCCGAAGCTTCCCCTTTTTTGTGGCCCCGCAACGCGGGGCCGGGTGCTGCTGTGGATCAGCAGCCACCCTTCTTTTCTTTCTTGGCCGGCTTGGCGGCGGCAGCGGCCGAGGCCGCCTTGGCGGGAGCCTTGGTGCCAGCAGCCGAGGCGGCAGTGGCCGCAGCGGCGGGCTTGTCAGCGGCAAAGGCCGAAGCGCCGGTCAGGGCGAAAAAGGCCAGGGCAACGGCAGCGGTCAGGGTCTTCATGGTGTGTGTCCTTGTGGATTGGGGCTGGGTGCAGTGCCGCAGAAAACGGCGCGGGCGGATGCTCAACGAAACCATGCGCCAAACCGTTGACACACATCAAATTTGCTGCCGCCTGCGGGCAATCCCTGCCTGGCGGCGTGGGCTGCCCTCGCCCCGGTCATGGCCCGGGCAGTGCCTGGCGGTCCAGCAGCAGCGCCCGCTGCGCCATGACGCGCGTGAAGCGTTTGAACAGAAACAAGTGCGCCGGCACCAGGGCATACCAGTACAGCAGGCCCCACACACCACGCGGGTGCCAATAGGCAGTGACGGTGATCTGGTTGCGGCCGGGCGCCAGCGTCTCTATTTCGAATTCCAGCACGCCGTTGCCAGGTGCTTGCAGCCCGAAGTTGAGCGTCAGCCGGTGCGGCGGCGCCAGGCCGATGACGGTCCAGTAGTCGATGGTGTCGCCCAGCCGCAGGTGTTCAGGGTCACGCCTGCCGCGGGTGAAGCCGGGGCCGCCCAGCACCCAATCCATGGCCTCGCGCAGCCACCACAACCAGTTGAGCGTGTAGTAGCGGTTGTCGCCCCCCATGGCGCTGACCACCCGCCACAGGGCCGGCACGCTGGCTGCGGTTTCGGCCGCGCCACCGGCGCGCTTGGCATAAAAGGCATGGTCGAGCCGGTTGCCGCGAAACATCAAACGGCCTTCGGTCCAGCGTGCGGCCACGGTGTGCTGCTGCTCGGCGTGCATGGCCGCATTGGCGGCGTCGGTAAAGCCCAGCAGCGGCTGCGGCACCAGTTGGCGCAGGGCCGCGTCGTCGGCCGGAATGTCGTGCTTGAGGCCGCCGATCAAGGCCCGCGCAATGTTGGCAGGCACCGTGGTGACAAGGCCCAGCCACATGGCTGAAAACGCGGGCGACAGCCACGGCACCGGAATGATGCGGGGCGTCTTGCCCACCACGCGCGCAAACGCCAGCATCATGTCCTGGTAGGACATGTACTCGGGGCCGCCCGCGTCATAGATGCCCCCGGCCGATTCGGCCAGCAAGGGCAGGCGCACCAGGTAGGTCAGCAGGTTGTCCAGCGCCAGCGGCGAAGACCGGCTCGTCACCCAACGCGGTGTCACCATCCACGGCACGTGGTTGACGAGGTCACGCATGACTTCATAGGCCGCCGAGCCCGCGCCCACGATGATGCCGGCACGCAGCTCGGTCACGGGCACCGCGCCTTGGCGCAGCACCTCGCCCGTCTGCCGGCGCGACACCAGGTGTTCAGAGTCGGCGTCATGCGGCACCAGGCCACCCAGGTAGACGATGCGCTGCACACCCGCAGCGGCCGCAGCGTCGGCAAAGTGTTTGGCAGCCTGCAAGTCAAGCTGGCCAAAGTTGCGGCCCGCTGCCATGCTGTGCACCAGGTAGTAGGCAATCTGCACACCGGCCAGTGCGGCGGGCAAGGTCTCGGGTGCCAGCGCATCGGCCTGGGCCAGATCGGCGCCCTGCCACTCACGCGCCTCCAGCACCTTGAGGTTGCGTGCCACGGCACGCACCGGCCGGCCCTCGCGGAGCAGCCGCTCCACCAGGTTGGTGCCCACGTAGCCACTGGCGCCAAAAACCAGGCTCAGGCCAGGCGCGGGCAGCGTTTGGAATTCAGTCATGCGTGGGTTCGCGCCTGGGCGAGCACAAAGTCGGCCACCGCCGCCGTGTCACCCAGCGGCAAACGGGTCACTTCGCCAGAAGGCAGTGGATCGGGCGTGTCGGTGGCAATGCCCACGATGCCCGGCCACGCGGGCCACAGCGTGGGTTTGCCCACTTCACCGCGCCACACTTCCAGCTTGGCGAAGTCACCGCCCTTGAAGCCTTCCACCAGCACCAGGTCGCAGTGCTGCAGACGCGACAGCAGGTATTCCAGCGTGGGTTCGTTGGCGCCGCGCAGTTCATGCATCAGCGCCCATCGGTTGTCGCCCAGCAGCAGCACTTCCTGGCAGCCGGCTTCACGCAGGCGGTAGGAGTCCTTGCCCGGCCGGTCAATCTCAATGGCCTTGTGGCTGTGCTTGATGAGCGACACCAAAAGGCCCCGCGCCGTCAGTTCGGGCACCAGCCGCTCGAGCAGCGTGGTCTTGCCCATGCCGGAGTAACCGGCAATGCCAAATACTTTCATGCGGTGCATTGTTTCACCCCAAAACGCTGTGCACAGCCAGGGCCAATTCCGAGTGATCTGATAGGCCTTCGGGTGGCGACGGGCCCGACATTGCGATGCGTCAATGTTCGACTTTTATGGAAGCGCAAAGTCCGTCCCACACAAACTTGACACCCCGCCAAGGACTTGCTCATGAAGCTGACGAGACGTACGTTCATCATGGCCACTGGCGCCAGCGCCGGCTGGTTGGCCACAGGTTGCGCCACCACGCCGGGCCCGGTCACCAGCGCCTTTGTGCCGCGTGCGGCCAAGCCGTCGGCCCCCGCCAAGGGCGACTGGGTGGCCAGCACCTGCCAGGGCTGCACGCAGTGGTGTGCCATTCAGATCTTTGTGCAGGGCGGCCGCGCCACGCGGGTGCGCGGCAACCCGCTGAGCAAGACCAACCACGGTTATGTCTGCCCGCGCGGCCACATGATCCCGCAGCAGATGTACGACCCCGACCGCGTCAAGACGCCCATGAAACGCACCAACCCGCTCAAGGGCCGGGGCGTGGACCCGAAGTTCGTGCCCATCAGCTGGGACGAAGCGCTGGACACCGTGGCCGAGAAGATGATGGAACTGCGCCGCGCCGGTGAGCCCGGCAAGCTGATGTACATGCGCGGGCGCTACTCGCCCACCTCCACCGACCTGATGTACGGCACGCTGCCCAAGATCTGGGGCACGGGCAACTACTTTTCACACAGCGCCATCTGCGCCGAAGCCGAGAAGATGGGCCCGGGGTTGACGCAGGGCTTCTACGGCTACCGTGACTACGACCTTGAAAAGACCAACTGCCTGGTGGTCTGGGGCTGCGACCCGCTGGCTTCCAACCGCATGGTGCCCAACACCATCCACCGCTTTCATGAGATCGCCAAACGCGGCACGGTGATCGCGGTCGACCCCCGGTTGAGCAACGCTGCCGCCAAGGCGCAGGAGTGGCTGCCGCTCAAGGCCGGCAGCGACGGTGCACTGGCCGGCGCCATTGCGCATGTGCTGTTGACCGAAGGCCTGTGGAACCGCGAATTCGTGGGTGACTTCAAGGACGGCAAGAACCTCTTCGTCGCCGGCCAGATGGTCGACGAAGCCGCGTTCGCAGAGAAAGAGACCTTCGGCCTGGTGAAATGGTGGAACCTGGAACTCAAGGACCGCACACCCGCCTGGGGCGAGCAAGAGAGCCTGATCCCCGCCGCGCAGATCGTGCGCGTGGCCCGCGCCATGGGCAAGGCCGCACCGAAAACCGCCGTCTGGATGGGCCCGGGTGCCGCGATGCACCCGCGCGGCACCTACAGCGCGATGGCCGTGCACGCACTCAACGGACTGCTTGGCTCCATCGATGCGGAAGGCGGTGTCTGGCAGAGCAGCAGCGTATCGCTGGCCAAGTTCCCCAGTGCGGACAAGTATGTCGATGACGTGGCCAAGGCCGGCAGCAAGGGCAAAAAGCTCGACGGCCGGGGTGCCAAGGACATGCCGGCCATGATGAACGCCAAACCGGGCAGCGGCGTGGTCACCAACAACGTGGCCAACGGCATGCTCAAGGACCCGA
>CAZUKT010000142.1:0-9476 GCA_964620975.1 uncultured Rubrivivax sp.
GGCCGGCAGCGCACTGATCACGCTGCCGTTTTCTTGCGCCACGGCCAATACCGTGCCCATGAATTCCTGGTGCTCGCGCTGCGCGTTGTTGACCAGTGCCACCGTGGGCGCCACCAGGCCAGCCAGCAGCGCGATTTCACCGGGGTGGTTCATGCCCAGTTCCAGCACGGCAGCGCGGTGCTGCTGGGCGCCGTCTTGCCGCAGCCGCAGCAGCGTCAGCGGCACGCCGATGTGGTTGTTGAGGTTGCCCGACGTGGCCAGCGCACCGCTGCCGCACCAGGCACGCAGCATGGCGGCCACCATTTGCGTGACGGTGGTCTTGCCGTTGCTGCCGGTCACCGCAATCAGCGGCAGTTGCAGCCGCGCCCGCCACGCGGCGGCCAACTGTTGCAGCGCGGCCAGCGCGTCGGGCACCCGCAGGCCGGGCATGCCTTCGCCACCGTCGCCGCCGTCGCCGGCCTCACCCAAGCCACGCTCGGCCAGCGCCGCCACCGCGCCGGCGGCCCGCGCCTGCGGCAAGAAATCATTGCCATCAAAACGCTCGCCCCGCAGCGCCACAAACAGGTCGCCGGCACGCAGTGTGCGGGTGTCGGTGTGCACGCGCAGCAGGGCTGTGTGGCCGTTGCCCACCAGCGTGCTGCCGGGCAACATGGCATGCGCCTGGGCCAGGGTCATGAGGGTGGCCACGGTCATGCGGCCAGCCCCCTGGTGGCCAGCGCGGCACGCGCCTCGGCCAGATCAGAGAAGGGGCGTTTGACGCCGGCCACTTCCTGGTAGTCCTCGTGGCCCTTGCCGGCCAGCAGGATCACGTCCCCCGACGCAGCCTCGGCCACCGCGCCGTGGATGGCCTTGCGGCGGTCTTCGATCACGTCCACCTCGTCGTGGCCGGTCACGCCGGCCAGGATCTGCGCCAGGATGGCGCTGGGCACTTCGTCGCGTGGGTTGTCGCTGGTGAGCACCACGTGGTCGGCGCCGCGCGCCGCAATGGCGCCCATCAGCGGGCGCTTGGTGGCGTCGCGGTTGCCGCCGCAGCCAAACACACACCACAGGCGGCCACCTCGTGCGGCCGCCAGCGGGCGCAGGGCCTGCAGCACCTTGTCCAGCGCGTCGGGGGTGTGGGCGTAGTCCACCACCACTTCAAGGTCCTTGCCCGGCACACGCTGCAGGCGGCCGGGCACCGGCGTCAGGCTGGGCACCACGGCCGCAGCGTCGGCCAGGGGCACGCCCAAGGCACGCAAGCCGCCCAGCACCACCATCAAGTTGCTGGCGTTGAAGTTGCCCACCAGCACGCTGCGCACTTCAGCCTGCGCTGTACCTTCCAGCACCGTGAAGGCCAGGCCGCCGTTGACGTAGTGCAGGCCCTGCGCCTGCAGCCGCGCCGGGCCGTGCAGCGACACGGTCCACAGGTCTGGCGCCTTGCCCACCTTGGACTTGGCGGCCAATTCGTCGGCCAAGGCGGCGCCTTGTTCGTCGTCCACATTCACCACCGCCGACTGCAGCCCCGGCCACGCAAAGAGTTGCCGTTTGGCGGCCCAATAGGCTTGCATGCTGCCGTGGTAGTCAAGGTGGTCACGCGTGAAGTTGGTGAACAGGGCCACGTCGATGCGTGCCTGCGCCAGGCGGTGCTCGGCAATGCCGATGGAAGAGGCTTCCAGCGCGCAGGCCGCAAAGCCCATGTCCACAAAACCGCGAAAGGTGCTGTGCAGGGTGACCGGGTCGGGCGTGGTCAGGCCGGTGTGCTCGACGCCACCCAAGGTGTCGGCCGAAGGCGGCTCGCCCACACCCAGCGTGCCGATGACGCCGCAGCGCCGACCCAGCCGCGTCAGCGCCTGCGCCGTCCACCACGCGGTGCTGGTCTTGCCATTGGTGCCGGTGGTGGCCACCACGTCAAGCACCGCACTGGGCTGGGCAAAGAAGGCATCGGCCACGGCACCGGCCGCCGCCTTCAGGCCGGGCAGTGTGGCCACGCGGCCACTGGGCAAGTCAAAAGCTTCAGCGCCAGCGGCTTCTACCAGGCAGGCGGCCGCGCCCGCAGCCAAGGCGGCCCCCACAAACTGGCGGCCGTCTTGCGCGTAGCCGGGCCACGCGATGAAGCCGTCACCCGGGCGCACGCTGCGGCTGTCGGCGCGCAGGCGGCCGCCTTGCTGCAGGTTGACGCGCGCAGCCAGCCACTGCGCGGCTTCGGTGGTGGTCTGCAACTGCGTGGGCACGCTAAAAGCTCTCGGGTTCGGCCGGCACGGGCTTGGCGCTGATCTGCGCCTTCACGTCCAGGTCGGGGGCCACGTTCATCATGCGCAGGGTCTGTTGCACCACCTGGCTGAACACGGGCGCGGCCACATCGCCGCCAAAGTGGTGGCCGTTTCTGGGCTCGTCCACCATCACCGCCACGATGATGCGTGGCGCGCCAATCGGTGCCATGCCCACGAACCAGGAGCGGTACTTGTCGGTGGCGTAGCCCTTGCCTTCTTGTTTGTGCGCGGTGCCGCTCTTGCCGCCCACGGTGTAGCCGATGGTCTGCGCCTTGGGGCCCGTGCCGCCGGGGCCTGCAGCCAGCTGCAACAGCCGGCGAACGTCACGCGCGGTGGCCGGCGACAGCACACGGTGCCCCGCCACCGGCCCGTCCTGGCGCAGCATGGTGATGGGGATGACGTCGCCGTCGCGCGCCAGCGGCGTGTAGGCACGCGCCATTTGCAGAAGCGACGCCGACAGGCCATAACCGTAGGCCATGGTGGCCTGCTCCACCGGGCGCCAGTTCTTGTGGGGCTTCAGCCGCCCGGTGACCACACCGGGGAAACCGATCTGTGGTTTCTGGCCATAGCCGATGCTGCTGAACAGTTCCCACAGCTCACGGGCGGGCATCTGCATGGCAATTCGCGCCGCGCCGATGTTGCTGGACTTCTGTATCACCTCTTGCACCGTCAACGTGTTGTGCGGGTGGGTGTCACGCACCACCAACGGGCCCACCACCAGGCTGCCGGGCGCCGTGTTGATGAGGGTGTCCACTTTGACGCGGCCCGTTTCCAGCGCCAGCGCCACCACCAGGGGCTTCATCGTGGAACCGGGCTCAAACACGTCGGTGACGGCGCGGTTGCGCAGACGTGCGTCGTTGCCGCTCTTGCGCTCGTCGGGGTCGTAGCTCGGGTAGTTGGCCATGGCCAGCACTTCACCTGTGAGCGTGTCCAGCACCACCACACTGCCGGCCTTGGCCTTGTGCGCCAGCACCGCGTCGCGCACGCGCTGGTAGGCAAAAAACTGCACCTTGGAATCAATGGCCAGCGTGACGTCACTGCCGTTCACCGGGTCGGCCTGGTCGCCCACGTCTTCAACCACGCGGCCCAGGCGGTCGCGCACCACCGTGCGCTGCCCGGGCTGGCCCAGCAACCGGGGCTGGTAGCCCAGTTCGATGCCGTCGATGCCCTTGCCGTCGATGTTGGTGAAGCCCACCACGTGCGCGGCCGACTCGCCTTCGGGGTAGCGGCGCTTGTATTCGCGCAGGTCCTGCACGCCCTTGATCTTGAGCGCCTTGATCTGCTGCCACACCGACTCTTGCAAGTGGCGGCGCAGCACCACCGTGCCGGCACCAACGGCAGCCACGCGCTCGTCAAGCTCGGCCGCCGGCAGCGCCAGCAGCCGGGCCAGGGCCTTGCGCTGCTCGGCGTCGGCGGCAAAGTTCTTGCCGTCCACCTGCACCGACGGCAGCGCCACGCTGGTGGCCAGCGCCTGGCCGTTGCGGTCAAGGATGCGGCCCCGGCTGGCAGGCAGTTGCTCCTTGTGCACAAAGCGCTTTTCGCCTTCGGCCTGGTAGAACTCGGTGGCCCAAATCTGCAGGTACACCGCGCGGCCCAGCAGCACGGCAAACGCGCCGCCCACCAGCAACACCACAAAACGCGACCGCCACGGCGGCGTCTTGCTGGCCAGCAGCGGGCTGGTGGCGTAGTTGACGCTGCGCACGCTGTTGTTGCCTGGGCGGCCCACAGGGTGGCGGCTCATCGTGCGCCCCCTTGCGCCGATGCCGACGCGCCGGGGTCCACCACGTAGGCCATCACGTCGGGCGTGGCACTGCGCATGTGCAGTTTTTCCTTGGCCACCTTTTCCACCAGCCGGTGCGTGGCCTGGGCCTGGCGTTCGGCGTCGAGCCGCTTGAATTCGGCAGCGAGTTGCTGCTCGTCCTTCCTGGCCTTGTCCAGGGCGCTGAAGACACGCCGCGAATCGTGGGTGGACTGCACCAGCCACAGGCTGCTGGCCATCAACAGCGCGAGCAGGATCAGGTTGAGCTTGCTCATCAGGCGCCCGCCTGTTTGTGGCGCGGGTTGTCGCGCTGGTTGTCGCGCTGGTTGTAGCGCTGGCCCGTCGCGGGCTGCGGCACATCGGTGCGTTCAGCCACACGCAACACGGCCGAGCGCGCACGCGGGTTGGCGGCCACTTCTTCAGCCGGCGGCTTGAGCCGGCCCAACGCGGCCAGGCGCATGGGCTGCGGCGGCGCCATGGGGGCGCGGCGGTCCACCACGTCGCGGCTTTCGCGCGCGATGAAGGTCTTGACGATGCGGTCTTCCAGCGAATGGAAGCTGATCACGACCAGGCGTCCGCCAGGGGCCAACAAAGCCAGCGATGCGTCTAGGCCTTGTTGCAGCGCCTCAAGCTCGGCGTTGACATGAATCCGAAGAGCTTGAAATGTGCGCGTTGCAGGGTCCTGGCCCGGCTCGCGGGTTTTGACTGCACGAGCCACGACCGCGGAAAGCTCCCCTGTGCTTCGAACGGGAGCCCCGCTCTCGCGGCAAGCGACAAGCGCCTTTGCAATCTGAAAAGCAAACCGTTCTTCGCCATATTCACGAATCACCTCCTCGATCTGGCGCTGATCGGCGCGCTGCAAAAAGTCGGCCGCCGTCTCGCCACGCGTGGTGTCCATGCGCATGTCCAGCGGGGCTTCGAAACGAAAGCTGAAGCCCCGCTCGGGGTTGTCGATTTGCGGTGAGCTGACACCCAGGTCCAGCAACACACCCTGCACCTGCGTCACGCCCAAAGCGGCAAGCTCGCGCGCCATGTCGCCAAAGCTGGCGTGGCAAATGCAAAAGCGCGGGTCGGCGATCAACGCCGCCTCTGCAATGGCTTCCGGGTCTTTGTCGAAGGCAATCAGCCGGCCCGTGGGCGCCAGTTGCGCCAGCACGGCGCGGCTGTGGCCGCCACGGCCGAAGGTGCCGTCCACGTACACACCTTCCGGATGCGTCACCAGGGCCTGCACGGCCTGGCTCAGCAACACGGTGGTGTGGGGCCATGTGCGGGCTGGGTTCACCGCAGAACCACGTTGCGCAGTGCTTCGGGCATGCCCTGGGCGATGGTGACGGTTTCGCGTGCTTCGTAGCGCGCCATGTCCCACAATTCAAAATTCGGACCGACGCCCATGAACTTCACGTCTTTTTCCAGCCCTGCCCACACCCGCAATTCAGGCGGCACGAGCACGCGCGACGCGCTGTCGATGTCCACATCGGTGGCACTGCCCATGAATATGCGGCGCCATTGGTCATGCTCGGACGTCAGGGCCAGCAGCGTCATCTCAAACTGCTCCCACACTGGCAACGGATACAGCGACAAGCAGCCTGCGGGGTTCTTGGCCACCACCATCTGGCCTTGCACGTTGGTCATCAGCAGGTCGCGCCAGCGCGTGGGCACGGTAACCCGCCCCTTGCCGTCCAACGTCAACACCGGACCACCCCTGAAGTTCATAAAATCTGCACTTGGCCCCACAAACCAACACGAACTCCCACTTTATCCGGTCCCTTGACCCCGGTCAACGTGTTTGCTGGGCAAAAAATTCAGTCAAATCAAGCACTTACACACCAATCTTCAGGTCAGGATCGAAGGAAAAAGTCCTTCCAAATGAAGCACTTGGGGTGAACTATGAAAGTGCTTTGTGAGGTGGCCTGGCACCCTGGCGCCACCCGCCCCGCCCCACCGGCCCCCACAAATGATTGAAAACGACCCACTCTGGAAGCTGCGCCACGCCATCGTGGGCGTGGGTGTGGCCTTGCTGCTGTCGGTGCTGGCCTCAGCGCTGGCGGGCCGCGTGGTGGGTGACCTGCTGGGCGGCGGCTACGGCACGCGCGTGGCGGTGTACGGCGGCTTGCTGCTTTACGTGGTGGTGGGCGCCGGCGTGCTGTTTGCCAAGGTGGCCGTGCACGAAACCCGCAAGCTCACGCCGCAGCGTGTGGCGCTGTGGGTGGCCAGCCTGTGGCTGTGGCCTGCCTTGCTGCTGGCCAAGAAACGCTAGCGCATCAGCGCGCCCGCGCCACCGCGCTCAGTTGGACTGCATGATGCGCCGGCCCGACGCTTGCTGCACCGGCCGTGCGTTCATGGGGTAGATGCGCGCAAACAGCTCGATCTGCTCGGCCGTCATGGTCACCGGCTGCCGCATTACCACCCAGTGCACGCCTTCTGAACACGGCGGCGTGGTGAGCGAGCCCATGTAGGTGAAGTAACGGCGGTCCACGGGCAGTATTTCGTTGATGTCCAGTGAAATGCGCGCCTGGGCTTCTTCGTTTTTCTCCAGCGGCAGGTTGTTCCAGACCTTCTGCACCGCCGGTTGCAACTGCCCCTTGTCCAACAACACCGCCACCACGGCCAGCTTGCCCTGCTCGTCCTTGTGCACCAGGTGCACCGACATCTCGAACTGCCGCCCGTCTATGCGTTCTTCAGACGGCCGGTGAAAGTGGAACTGCTTCAGTTCAAAGCGTTTGCCATTGATTTCAATGTTGTTGCCCACGGCCACGTTCACCTGCACGGTGTGGCCGTTGTCGACGACACCGAATCGTGTGGACTGGTAGTCAAACTTCACCGGCTCCAGGTCAACCGATAGGCCACCCCGAATGTCGATGGGGCTTTGGCGCTGGCCGTTGGCGCACAGGGCAAATTCGGGCTTCAGCCCGCCCCAGGTTTGCGGGCCGGCCGGGCCGTCATAGCCCCAGTGCGCAGCGCCGCCGTGGGCCCCGCCGTGGGCGTCTGCGCCCTTGGTGGACACCGTCTTGCCCGTGGCCGCGCGGTGTGCGGTGGTGCGCGGTGCAGCAGCGGCTGGCGGATGGGCAGCGCTGGGGCTTTGCACGCCTGCGGGCGCGGGTGCCTGGGTGGGTGCGTGGGCAGCCCCGTGCGCCGCTGCCGGCGCCATGGCAGGCCCGGGTTTGACTGTCAGGCGCACTTCATAGGGGTTGTTGTTGTCGGCCGGCTTGCCCCCTTGGGACAAGCGGTCGGCCAGACGCTGACGCAGTTGCTCCATCGGGTCGGCGGGCGCAGCGGCCGGTGCCGTGGCCACCCGGGCGCCTTCGGCTGCGGGTGCAGCCGCGTGTGCAGCGGCACTGGCCTTGGCCGCCTTGGCAGTGGCCGGGCCGGGCTTGGGGCCATGGGCTGCTGCTGGCTCCGAGGCCCAGGCAGCCGCCACGCACAAGGCGCTGGTGGCCATCAACAACAGGGGGGCGGCAATGCGGGCAGGCTTCATGACAAGGGCTCCTCGCCCCGTTATCGGCCGCTGCGCCCCCTGACTTGACCCTGCGTGCGCTTTGCGCTGCAGCCCGACGCGGGCCCGCCTACAGCCTGGGCTTGACCCAGACCCAGGCCACCATGCCCACGCACATCATGCCCAGCGATGTCAACGCCAGTGCCAGCGTGGAATGCATCACCAGCGGCGCCACCACACCGGCCACCGCCGCATTGGCCAGGCTGCCCACGCAGGACTGCACCGAAGACGCCATGCCACGCCGGTCAGGCAGTTGGTCCAGGGCCATCAGCGTCACCACCGGCACCATCAATGCCCAGCCAAAGGAGAACACGGCCACCGGCAGCAGCGCCCAGGCAACATGCGGCGGCAGCAGCAGATTCAGCACGACGTTGACCAACGACGTGACCAGCATGATCAAGAAACCATGCCGGATCTGGTGCCTGGGCTTGATGCGGCCGGCCAGCCGCCCTGAAAGCCAGGCGCCGCCCATGATGCCGCCGATGCTGAGCACAAAGAACCAGAAAAAGTGCTGCGGCGCCAGGTGCAGGTGCTCGCCCAGCCACACCGGCGCCGACAGCACGTACAGAAACATGCCATTGAAGGGCACACCGCTGGCAAACACCAGCGCCACAAAACGAGGGTTGCGCAGCAATTGCACATAGCCCCGCAGCAGGTGGCCGGCTTCGAAGGGCTGGCGCGCCGTGGCGTGCAGCGTTTCAGGCAACCAGCGCCACATGGCCGCCCACAGCAGCGCGCCCAGCACCACCAGCAGCCAGAAGATCGAATGCCAGTCGGCATGCACAAACAGGAAACCGCCCACCAGCGGCGCCACGGCAGGTGCAATGCCGAAGTAGATGGTCACCTGCGACATCACGCGCTGCGCGTCGGCCGGCGCAAACATGTCGCGGATGATGGCGCGCGAGACCACCATGCCCGCCCCCGCCGACATGCCCTGCACGGCGCGCCAGAACACCAGTTGGCCAATGGTCTGGCTCATGGCACAACCCACCGACGCCACCGTGAACACCGCCACCCCGGCCAGCACCACGGGCCGGCGGCCCAGGCTGTCGGACAGCGCACCGTGGAAGAGGTTCATCACCGCAAAACCCAGCAGGTAGCTCGACAGCGTCTGCTGCATCTGCACCGGCGTGGCCTCCACGGCCTGCGCAATGCCGGCAAAGGCCGGCAAGTAGGTGTCGATGGAAAACGGGCCCAGCATGCCCAGGCAGGCCAGCAGCAGGGCCAGCGCCCAGCGCGGGCCGGGCCAGAGGGTGGGGGCGTTGGGGTTCATGGGGGACGGTGCGATCGGATCGGAGTCCAGGGCAGTTTAGAGGTGGGGCCACCGCCCCTAGGCGTGACCCAGGCGACGCGCTAAGCTTCGGGCCTGGTCTGGTCGCCTCACATGGTGCTAAAAATGAAAGTGAACGTGCAAGAAGCCAAAGCCCAGCTGTCGCGGCTGGTGGATGCCGCCATGCTGGGTGATGAAGTGATCATCGCCAAGGCCGGCAAGCCCTGTGTGCGTCTGGTGCCCCTGGAGCAGCCGGCCCGTCAGCCCGGGTCGGCCAAGGGAAAGGCAGCCCTGACGCCAGCCTTCTTTGACCCCCTGCCCGACGACGAACTGCAGGCCTGGGATGGCCGCTAAGCCCAAGCCTCGGCGTGCCACAGGCCAGCCTGGGGTGGCCAAGCCTGCGGCGGTTCGGGCCACGGCGCCCAAGGTCGAACCCGCAAAGCCTTCGACACCTGGGGCCCGGCGCACGGCACCGGCCACTGCTCCAACCGGACGGCCCTTGCTGCTGGACACACACACCTTGCTGTGGTGGCTGTTGGACAGCCCCGAACTCAGCGCCAAGGCGCGTGCCGCCATCGCCGCCACCGAGCAGCGTGTCCTGGTCAGCGCAGCCAGTGCCTGGGAACTGGGTACCAAGTACCGCATCGGCAAGCTGGCCGAGGCGCAAGACATCGTGGTCAACTTCATCCACTACCTGCGCAAACA
>CAZUKT010000143.1:0-9436 GCA_964620975.1 uncultured Rubrivivax sp.
ACATGGCCGGAATGGCCGGAATGGCCGACGGGGCCGACATGCCCGGCCCCCCAGCCACCGCTGCCGGTGCCACGCACTCGAATGCCAACGACGCCACCGCCGCCGACGCGGCCCGCCCCACCAGGCCCGCCGGCCGGCCCGCCCATGCCGCACGGGTGCATGAGCTGGAGCGCGAGCTGGCCTACGCCCGGCAAAACCAGCAGGTGGCTGACGAAGAGCAGCAGGCCGCGCACGAAGAGCTCAAGTCGGCCAACGAAGAGCTGCAGTCCACCAACGAAGAGCTGCAGTCGGTCAATGAAGAGCTGGAAACGTCCAAAGAAGAATTGCAGTCGCTGAACGAAGAAACCGTCACCGTCAACGCCGAGCTCTGCGCCCGCATCGACCAGTTCACGCGGCTGCAAAACGACATGAAGAACCTGCTCGACAGCGTGGGCACGGGCACCTTGTTTCTGGACCACGGGCTCGTGATAAGGCGTTTCACCCCCGCAGCGGCCAAGGTCTACCGCCTGATTGCCGGTGACGTGGGGCGCCCGCTGAGCGACATCAGAGCCAACCTGGCAGACACCGGCCTCAGCGCCAGCCTCAGCGCCGACCTGCAAACCGTGCTGGACACGCTGGTGCCCATAGAGCGTGAAGTGCGCACCACCGGCGGCGCCTGGTACTTGGCGCGCATGCAGCCCTACCGCACCTTTGACAACGTGATTGAAGGCGTGGTGCTGACGTTTACCGACGTCACCGAATTCAAGCTCGCCCTGCAGGCCGCGCACAACGCCAGCGCCGAAGCCGCCGCAGCGCACCTGCAAGCCACGCAACTGGCACGCGACCTGGCCCAGGGCATTGTGGACACCGTGGCCGAGCCCATGCTGGTGCTGGACGGCAGCCTGTGTGTGGTGTCGGCCAGCCGGCATTTCTATGACTACTTTCAGGTGGCGGCGGCGCAAACCGTGGGCCGCAAGGTGTATGCGCTGGGCGACGGCCAATGGGACATTGCCGCACTGCGCCAACTGCTTGAACGTGTGCTGCCGCGCAACGAGGCCCTGACCGGCTACGTGGTGGAACACAACTTTGTGGGCCTGGGCCCACGCCGCCTGGTGCTCAACGCGCGCCGCATCGTTACGGCACAGGGCAACACCGAGCTGATCTTGCTGGCCATGGTGGCCATTGAAGAAGGGCACCCGCCATGAAAGCCGACGAAGCCGACAGCACCCAACGCCTGCTGCAAGAGCTGCGCACGCACCAGGTCGAGCTGGAGATGCAAAACGAAACCCTGCGCCAGGCGCAGGAAGAGTTGCAGGCCTCGCGTGACCGCTATGTGGACCTGTACGAATTTGCCCCCGTGGGCTACCTCACGCTCAGCGCCAGCGGCGTGGTAGACGCCGCCAACCTTACCGTCGTGGGCCTGCTGCGCACCGAGCGCACGAAGCTGCTGCAGCACGCCGCCCTTGGCCTGGTGGCCGATGCTGACCGGGCGCTGTGGTTGCAGTTTTTGCGGCAGGTGCGTGAACACGGCACCGGCACCGTTGAACTGCAAATGCGCTGCGGTGACGGCACCCTGATGCACGCCCAGCTGCAAGGCCAGCACAGCCTGGGCGCCCGCGACGGCGGCAAGCCCGGTGCCGCAATGGACGCCGGTGCTGCAGGTGACGCAGGTGTCGCAAGTGAAACCACCCCGCTGCAACTGGTGGTGCAAGACATCAGCCTGCGCAAGCAGACCGAAGCCTTTCAGGTGTTTTTGGCGCAGACCACCGGCCACCCGCATGCCGAGCCGTTTTTCAACTTGCTGGCGCGCTACCTGGCACACAGCCTGGACGTGGAATTTGTCTGCATTGACGTGCTTGAAGGCGACGGCCTCACTGCACGCACGCTGGCTGTGTGGCACGACGGCATCTTTGAAGACAACATCAGCTACGCGCTGAAAGACACACCCTGCGGCGCGGTGGTGGGCAACGACGTGTGCTGTTTTCCGGCCGGCGTGTGCGCGCTGTTTCCAGACGACCCGGTGCTGGTGGACTTGCGTGCCGAAAGTTATGTGGGCGCCACGCTGTTTGGCCGTGGTGGCCAGGCCATAGGCCTGATTGCGCTCATCGGGCGCAAGCCGCTGGCGCGCCGGGCGCTGGCCGAAGCCGCACTCAAGGTGGTGGCCCCGCGCGCGGCGGGCGAGCTCGAACGCATCGCGGCTGAAGCGGCGTTGGCGCACAACCACGCCTTTGTCAGCGCCATCCTCGACTCCATGAGCGCCGAGATTGCCGTGCTGGACCAACACGGTGTGATCCTGGCCGTGAACCAGCCCTGGCGCGACTTTGCGCTGCAAAACAGCGAGCCTGGCCATGCCGCCCGGGGCATCGTGCCGGGTGCGGACTACCTGGACGTGTGCCACCGGGCCGCCGACGCGTCGCCCGATTGCGAGGCCCTGGAACAAGGCATACGCGACGTCATTGACGGCCGCTTGCCGCGTTTGACAGTGGAATACCCCTGCCATTCACCCACCGAGCAGCGCTGGTTCAGCATGAACGTCACCCCGCTGGGCACAGCCAGCGGCGGCGTGGTGGTGGCGCACACCGACATCAGCGGCCGCAAGGCCAGTGAAGTGCAGCTGCGCAAGCTGTCACTGGCGGTGGAGCAAAGCCCGGAAAGCATCATCATCACCGACGTGCATGGACGCATTGAGTACGTCAACGACGCCTTTGTGTGCACCACCGGCTACAGCCGTGAAGAACTGCTGGGCCGCAACCCGCGCCTGCTGCAGTCGGGCAAGACGCCGCGGCACACCTATGAAGCGATGTGGGCTGCGCTGACACGTGGTGAGCCCTGGAAGGGCCAGTTCATCAACCGCCGCAAGGACGGCAGTGAATACGCTGAATTTGCCATCGTCACGCCACTGCACCAGAGCGACGGGGTGGTGACGCACTACGTGGCCGTCAAAGAAGACGTGACCGAAAAAAACCTCATCGGCCAAGAGCTGGACGCGCACCGCCACCACCTGCAAGAGCTGGTGGAAGAACGCACCGCCGAGCTGACCACCGCACGCCGCCAGGCCGAGGCCGCCAACGTGGCCAAGAGTGCGTTCTTGGCCAACATGAGCCACGAGATACGCACGCCCATGAACGCCATCGTCGGGCTCAGCCACCTGCTGCGCCGCAGTGGCACCACGCCCGAGCAAGCCGGCCGGCTGGAAAAGATAGACGCCGCCTGCCGCCACCTGCTGACCATCATCAACGACATCCTGGACCTGTCAAAGATAGAAGCCGACCGCCTGCAACTGGAGCATGCCGACTTTGAGCTTGCCGCCGTGCTGGGCGCCGTGGCCGCGCTGGTGGGCGAAAGCGCACTCGACAAGGGCCTGCAACTGCAGGTGGAGGCGGGCAACGTGCCCACCTGGCTGCACGGCGACGCCACGCGGCTGCGCCAGGCGCTGCTTAACTTTGCCGGCAACGCCGTCAAGTTCACCCAGCAAGGCAGCATCGTGCTGCGCGCCCGGCTGCTGCACGAAGAAGGCAACGATCTGCTGCTGCGTTTTGAGGTGCAGGACACCGGCATCGGCGTGGACCCCGAAACGGTCAAGCGTCTGTTCCAGGACTTTGAACAAGGCGACGCCACGGTGGCGCGCAAATACGGCGGCAGCGGCCTGGGCCTGGCCATCAGCCGCCGCCTGGCGCGCCTGATGGGCGGCGACGCCGGCGTCAGCAGCGAGCCGGGTGTGGGCAGCACCTTCTGGTTCAACGCCAGGCTGCAGCGGGGGCGCGGCGCCATGCCGCCGGCCGCTGTGCTGGCCGCCACGCCGCCGCACACATTGCCCGCTGCAGAAGCCTTGCGCCAGCACCATGCCGGCGCGCGTTTGCTGCTGGCCGAAGACAACCCCATCAACCGTGAAGTGGCGCTGGACCTGCTGCACGACCTGGGCTTGGTGGTAGACACCGCCGCCGACGGCAGGCAGGCCGTGCAGATGGCCCGTGCCCGTGCCTATGACCTGGTGCTGATGGACATGCGCATGCCGCTGATGGACGGCCTGCAAGCCACGCAGGCCATTCGCCAACTGCCCGGCTGGCAGGGCACGCCCATACTGGCCATGACGGCCAACGCCTTTGCCGAAGACCGCCAGGCCGCGCTGGCCGCCGGCATGAACGACTTCATCGCCAAGCCGGTGGACGTGGCCTTGCTGCACAGCACCTTGCTGCGCTGGCTTTCAGCAGGGCCGGCACGGCCGGCCGCGCAGGCTGCACAGGCCGCAACTGCGGCGGGTGTGGCGGGTGTGGCGGGTGTGGCCGGTGTTGCGGTTGCGGCCGGTCTGGCCGGCGCGGCTGCGGCCGGGCAGGGCGCGGTGCGCGCTGCGGCACCGCACATGCACTTGCTGGCTGGTGCCGCGCTGCGCCATGCGCTGGCGCAGCTGGCCACGGTGCCTGGCCTGGACGTGACACGGGGCGTGGCCATGCTGCTGGGCAAGAGCGACAGATACGTGAGCCTGCTGGGCGTGTTGGTAGACGTGCATGCCGACGACATGGCCCGGCTCGTGGCCAGCATGGACGCGGGCGACGAAGCCACGGCGCGCCGCATCGTGCACACCATCAAGGGCACGGCCGGCACGCTGGCCGCGTGGCACATGGCCGAATTGGCCGCGCGGCTGGAAGCCGTGCTGCGCAACCAGCCCCCCGGCGCGCCACGGCGCCACGCCATGCAGGCCGACATGGACGCCTTCAACCAGGCCATGCTGTCGCTGGCGGCTGCGCTGCCCATGCCTGCGTAGCAAGTGGCGGCGGCACCGTCTTCGTCCTGCACGCCGCAGCGCTGTTTTACTTTGCACGCCGGCTTGGCGCACTTCGCGCCTGCGCGCCACGGCATCTGCCTCAGTTTGGCGCGCCCCAAAGCTGCTGCAAGCGGGCGTCGCGGCCGCAGCTCAGGCGGTAGTAGTTGTAGCGCACAGGATTCTTCTTGTAGTAGTCCTGGTGGTAGGCCTCGGCCGCGTAAAAGGGGCCGGCCGCTTCGATGGTGGTGACGATGGCTTCCTTGAACGGCTTGCTCTTTTGCAGCGCTGCCAGCGACGCCTGCGCGGCCGCCTGCTGGGCCGCGTCATGCACAAAGATGGCGGTGCGGTAGGGGCTGCCGTGGTCGCAGAACTGGCTGTCCTTGGTGGTGGGGTCAATGCTGCGCCAGTAGGTCTTCAGCAGGGTGTCGTAGCTGACCTTGGCGGGGTCAAAGACGATCTGCACCACTTCGGCATGGCCGCTGCGCTTGGACGACACCTGTTCGTAGCTCGGGTTGGCCACCGTGCCGCCGGTGTAGCCCGAGGTGGTGCTGATGACGCCGGGCACCTTGTCAAAGTCAGACTCCACGCACCAGAAGCAGCCGCCGGCAAACGTGGCCTTGGCGGTGGCCAAAGGCGCGGCCGCAGGTGCTTGGGGCGCCTGGGCAAGGGCCAGGGCGGCTGTGGCCAGCAGGGCGGCGACCAGGGAGCCTGCAAGCAGGGGACGGGCGAGCAGGGCAGGGGCAAGCAGGGCCTTCATCATGCTGCCGCCACAAAACGCAGGGCCACGCCGTTGTTGCAGTAGCGCTTGCCGGTGGGGCGCGGGCCGTCGTCAAAGACGTGGCCCTGGTGGCCACCGCAGCGTGCGCAGTGGTATTCGGTGCGCGGCAGGATGAGCTTGAAGTCGGTGCGGGTTTGCAGTGCACCGGGCAGGGGCGTGTGGAAGCTGGGCCAGCCGGTGCCGCTGTCGAACTTGGCGCCGTGGCTGAACAGGGGCAAGTCGCAGCCCGCGCACTGGTAGCTGCCGGCGCGCTTTTCGGTGTTGAGTGCGCTGCTGAAGGCGCGCTCGGTGCTCTCTTGGCGCAGCACCGCATAGGCGGCTGGCGGCAGCCGGCGCTTCCACTCGGTGTCGCTCAGTTCGACGCGGTCGGTGCGGGCAGCGCCTGAAGCAGGTGCCGCCACCGCCGCGCGTGCGGCGGCGCCAGCGCCAAAGACGGCCAGCAGGTTCATGAGTTGGCGACGGGTCATGCGGTTCTCCAGGGGTGTCTGTGGTGTGGGTCGCGCCAAAGGGCCAGACCTTTCAAACCCTGATGTCGCATGCCGTCGCCTGCGGTCAAGCCCGGCCGTTATGGCCGGGCCGGGCCGCGCCGGACATCAACGTGTGCCGTTGACTTCAATCTCCACGCGGCGGTCGGGCTGCGGGCAGGCGATCAGCGATGCGGTCACGTCGCCCCGGCAGGCTTCGGGCACGGTGACCGGCTCCAGTTCGCTCTTGCCTGTGGCGCTGATGCGGCCACGGGTGCCGGCGGGGGCGCCAGCGGCGCCATCACCACTTGCTGTGGCGCTGCGGCCACCACGGGCTCGGGTGCCACGTACGGTGCGACATAAGCCGGGGCGGCTGCGGAGCGGCGTGCCGGGTCAGCGCCGGGTCAGCGCCGCGTACACGCCGGGGTCAGTGCCCGGGTCAGCCAAGGGTCAGCGCAAAGGCATCAAGCTGGTCGATGCAGATGTTCCAGCCCTGGAAGAAACCCATGGCCTCGTGTTTGGCTTTGGACTCCACGTCAGGGTGCATCGCGGTGGCGCTGTAGCGTGTGCCGCCGTCTTCGTCGGCGAATGTGATGATGGCCGTCATGGCCATCCAGGGTGTGGCGGGCCGCCAGCCGCCGGTGAGCGTGGACGTGCTGACGATGCGGCTGTGCGGCACCACTTCAAGAAAACATCCCGGGTTGTCGCTGGTGCCGCCGTCCGGCCCCTGCATGAAGGTATGAAAGGCGCCGCCGGGGCGAAAGTCAAACGCACGCACCTCGGTGGTCCACGGCTTTGGGCACCACCACTGTTTGAGCAACTCGGGCTCGCTCCAGGCCCGCCACAGGGCGGCGCGGGGCGCACGCAGCAGGCGCGAGATGACCAGGTCGTGGGCTGGGTCTGCAGGGGGCGTGTCGCTGGTGCGGGTGCTGGCCATGGTGCAGGTCCTTGGGTTGCGGGGGCGGGTCAGGCTGCGTCTTGGGGCCGGGCCACGCAAACGCAGGATGCGCAGAATACGGACAAGCAGGGGTGCCGTGCAAGACGGGCGTGCACGACCCGGGCCAACAGGCTGCGCCAGGCGCCGCTGGCGGCTGACGCGCGCTATTTTTGTGGGCCCGCCCACCGACGTGTGCCGTCAAAGCGCGTACCCTGCAATCCCCAATCGCTCTGGAGCACCCGCAATGTCAAAAGGCAAGAACGGCAACAAGGAAACCAAGAAACCCAAGAAGGTGTTTGTGCCCAACCCGCCCGGCCTGCCGGCCAGCCTGCTGCCGAGCACCGCCAGCGCCCTGAAGCCCAAGAAGCGCTGATTTTCATGACGCGGGGCATGGCCCCGAATCATCATCGGCATGCACGCCAGCGCGATGCCGAGCAAGGCACCGCGAGAGCGCGTGGCCTCAAGCCGGGGTCTTGTCGCCTGCGAGAAGGGTGAGTTGTTCCTTGGCCGAACCTGCGATGTGGCCCACGCACCAAAGGGCAATAAAGCGCTGCAGTTCCAGCCTGTCGAAATTCTCGGCGGTGGCCACTTCACCGGCGAGATAGTCAAATTCTTCGCATTCGACCTGGTGGTCTTCAAGGGCCTCTGGGTTGCCACTGGCCAGCAGCGATGCTTCGGTCTCGAAGTGCTGGTGCGCAAGCGCCTTGAGATGGTTGAAGGCCTGGTCAAACGCCTGCGCACTGGCCTGGCCGCCGTCACCGCCGCCGTCACCGTCACCGCCAAGGCAGCAATCGGCGAGCACATTGCATTGGGCCAGCAGCGCCTGGTGCTGGGTGTCGATGAGCCCGTGGCCGACACTGAAGCCCGGCTCCCATTGCACGCGATTGGGCATGGCCTGTGTTTCCCTTCCGAGACGGTCTGCTCAAAAACCCAGCTGCTCGACAACGGCAACAAGATCAACAAACTGGGCCGCACGCAGCTTGGCCGCCAGCGCCGCCTTGTCCAGGCCCGCGCATTCAAAGCGGGTCAGTTCCACCTCCAGCGGCAGTTCGCGAATCTCCAGCGGCGACATGAACCCGATGTGGCAGATGTGGGCGAGGCACTGGCGTTCTGGCGCAGTCAAATCCAGGCCGTGATGCTGCATGAGCTCAAGGTAGCGCTCTGCCGTGCGGTTGATCTTGCCGCTGATTTCAAGCGTGTTTTTCTGGCCGGCAGTCAGGATCGCCAGCGGCGGCCCAAAGAAGACCGGTGTCTTGCCGACGTTGCGGGTCTTGTCGTCGGGCGACAGCGCCGGGGCGACCCAGGTGGGGTCGCCGCGGGCCGGTGAGGCTGGCTCAGATGGGTCCGACATCAGTGCGCAATCGGATGCGTTTTTTCATGCCTTGCATCCAGCATGCCCCTGGGCAGTTGGGGTGGTGTCTCGGGCTTGATCTGCGCAAAGCCCTTGTTGCGGGCGCCGTACTGCACGTTGTGCGGGTTGTGGCATTCGGTGCAGGTGAACCAGCGCTTCTTGCCCGTGCTGACGAAGTCGCCAATGCGCTTGCCGTGGATGCCGTCGCGCCAATCACGCAGTTTGTCGCCATGGCACTTGCCACACAGCAACTGGGGTTGGTCGATGCTGATGGTGTCGCCGAAGTGGTCAACCAGCATGTTGCGCTTGGTCGGATGGTGGCAATCCAGGCACCAGATGCGGCCACGGCCGTGCTGGAAGTCCTTGAGTTCGGGCAGCATCGATTCCATGGTCGGTATCGGCACCGGCCGGTTGTCCTTGGGGAAGCCCTTGGGAACAATGCCGTTGTGGCACGCCGTGCCGCACGCGGCCAGCAGGGGCAGCTTCTCGGAACGCGGCTTGACGACGGCCAGGGCTTCAGGAACCTTGTCCATTTGCGGCATCTTGCCCATGGGCACCGTGCCGTCAAACGGGTCGCCGTACCAAAGGGCCGCACCCGTCACCGGCGAGCACTTTACGTTGGGCAGGCCCGGTTTGACTTCACGTTGGGTCACGTCCGTGGCGCCGCCTTTGCGGCCTTCAAAGCAGACCACTTCCTTGGGCTCGGCCGGTGCCGCCGCTGGGGCGGCAGGGGCTGCAGGTGAAGCCGTTGAATCTGTTGCTGCAGGCGCGCTCGCGGCACCTGACTTGGGCGCATCCTGCGCCACCACCGAAACCAGCGCGCCACAGCACAGGGCCAGGATCACGGTCTTGAAGGCAAGCTTTTTCATGGTCGTCACCTCACGTTGCCGCAACGGCCGGGCTGGCGACGAACTTGATATCGCCCAGCAGGATGCCGATGGCGCCCTTGAGCAAGATGGTCAGGATGAAAAGGCCGAAGGCCCAGATGCCTGCGGTCATGAGCCATTCAACGAAGGTTGGGTAGTACTCGGTGACTTCGCCTATCGGTGACGGGATGAAGCCCGGCACGATCAGGCCAATGCCCTTTTCGATCCAGATGCCGACAAAGGCCATGGCGCAGGCAATGGGCAGCAGCGTCATGTTGTTGCGCACGGACGGGATCAGG
>CAZUKT010000144.1:0-2184 GCA_964620975.1 uncultured Rubrivivax sp.
TCTTGCGCCGAGTGCAGTTCCACTACACGCCCAAGCACGCGAGCTGGCTGAACATGGCAGAGATCGAGATCGGCATACTGAGCCGTCAATGCCTGGACCGGCGCGTCGCCAGTCGGCAACTTCTCCAGAGCGAAGTTGACGTGTGGCAGCAAGCTCGAAACGTTGCGCAGCGGACCATCGAGTGGCGGTTCACTCGTCAGGATGCAGATCAGAAGCTCGGTCGACATTACGTTCCGAAACTTGCGTGTTGATGTACTAGTGGTGGTGACCTTGGGGCTAACCATACCTTTTGGTGGCATTGCGACGCCACCGTATGCAATAGTTGCGGCCGCCCGAACTTCGGGAATCAATCGTTTACATCTTTGCAGGGCAGGCTGTCATGGACATGACTTCGATTCAGACTTTTCTAAGCACCACGGTTACCGAGCTGGCCGTCAAGATCGTGGCCGCCATTGCCTTCTGGATCATCGGGCGCTGGATGATCGGCAAGGTCATCGGCCTGATGCAGGCTGGCATGAACCGCAACAACGTCGATCCGACGTTGACCAAGTACCTCGGCTCCATCGTCGCCATCGCGCTGAATATCGCCTTGGTGCTGGGCATCCTGGGCTACTTCGGCATCCAGACCACCAGCTTCGCGGCCATGCTGGCCGGCGCGGGCGTGGCCATCGGGGCGGCCTGGAGCGGCATGCTCGGCAACTTTGCCGCCGGCGCCTTCATGCTGGTGCTGCGGCCCTTCAAGGTGGGCGACTTTGTGCAGGTGGGCGGCGTCACCGGCACGGTGCATGAGCTGGGCCTCTTTGGCACCACGCTGATCACACCCGACAACGTGTTCACGCTGGTGGGCAACGGCAAGGTCTTTGGTGACGTGGTGTCCAACTACTCGGCCATGCCGGCACGCCGCGTGGAACGCACCGCCCAGCTGGCTGGCAGCGTGGACCCGCTGGACGCCATTGCCCGTTTCAAGGCCGCCGTGGCCAAGATCCCCAACGTGGTGGCGTCGCCGGCGCCTGAAGTCAACATCCTGGACATCAACCTCGTGGGCACCGTGATCTCGGTGCGGCCGTATTGCCACACCGACCACTACTGGCAGGTCTACTTCGACACCAACGAAGCCATCGTGCGCACCGCCCAGGAAGCCGGCTGGCCCGCGCCCACACCCACCCAGATCATGAAGACCGTGGCCCTCTAGACGCTTTGCGCACGCGCAGCGCAGCCCGCGCTGCGGCCACCACGGCCGTGCCCGGTGTCACACCGGCACGGCCGTGGTGCCTTTGAGCTGGCGCAGCATGAAACTCGTCTTGCAGTCCTGCACCGCCGGGTGCTTGAGCAGGCTGTCCATGAGAAAGCGCGAGTAGTGCGCCATGTCGCGCACGCGCACCCGCAGCAGGTAGTCCATCTCGCCCGTCAGCGCGTCGCATTCCACCACCTCGGGCCAGGTCTGCACCGAGGCCGTGAAGGCATCCATGGGGCTGCGCTGGTCACCTGCCGTGTGTTTGGAAAGCCGCACGTTGATGTAGGCCATGAGCGCCAGGCCCACCCGCCCGGGTGACACCAGGGCCACGTAGCCGGTGATGACGCCGTTGTCTTCGAGCCATTTGACGCGGCGCAGCGTGGCGCTGGGCGACAAACCTACGCCGGCAGCCAGTTCGTCATAGGTCATGCGGCCCCGGGCCTGCAAGGCCTGAAGAATGCGCCTATCGATAGCGTCAAGCTGCAATTCCATGTCCATGGCCACATTCTTGCAGTTTCCATGCGCCATGGCCCACTTTCGCGCCATCACTTGCAGGCACCTTGCGCCTGCGCCACCCTACAGTGCCGAGAGGGTGAGAGCGAATCCAACATGCCCGCTCGAGCCGCCATATTGCACCCGTGCGGCGTTGCAAATGCTCACCGTAGCCACAGCTACGGTTGCGCTTTGCGCCTTGCCCGGCCGCAATCTGGCGTCCCGCTCGGGCACGCCGGATTCACTCTCACCCTCTAAGCTTTTCAACCCAACACAAGGCGGCGCGATGACTTCCACACCCTGGGACAACCCAATGGGCACCGACGGCTTCGAGTTCATCGAATACGCCGCACCCGACCCCGCCGCCATGGGCGCGCTGTTTGAACGCATGGGCTTCACCGCGATCGCCCGGCACCGCCACAAGAACGTGCTGCTGTACCGCCAGGGCGGCATCAACT
>CAZUKT010000144.1:2194-3514 GCA_964620975.1 uncultured Rubrivivax sp.
TACCTGGTGGACAAGTGGCGCGGCAAGGGCGGCGCGCAGTTGGGCGACATCGGCAACATCGGTTTCTTTGACGTCGACTTTGAACCGCTGCCCGGCGCTCGCCTCAACCCACAAGGCCACGGCCTGACCTACGTGGACCACCTCACGCACAACGTGCACCGGGGCCGCATGGGCGAATGGGCTGAGTTCTACGAGCGCCTGTTTGGCTTTCGCGAGGTGCGTTACTTCGACATCGAAGGCCAGGTCACCGGCGTCAAGAGCAAGGCCATGACCAGCCCCTGCGGCAAGATCCGCATCCCCATCAACGAAGAAGGCAACGACAAGGCCGGGCAGATCCAGGAGTACCTGGACATGTACCACGGCGAAGGCATACAGCACATTGCGCTCGGCACCGATGACGTCTTTGCCACCGTGGACGCGTTGCGCAGCAAGGGCATCAAGCTGCTCGACACCATCGACACCTACTACGAACTGGTGGACAAGCGCATACCCGGGCACGGCGAAGACGTGGCCGCGCTCAAGGCGCGCAAGGTGCTGGTGGACGGCAAGGCCGGTGCGCTGCTGCTGCAGATCTTTTCCGAGAACCAGCTCGGGCCGATCTTCTTTGAATTCATCCAGCGCAAAGGCGACCAGGGCTTTGGCGAGGGAAACTTCAAGGCGCTGTTCAAGAGCATCGAACTCGACCAGATGCGCCGCGGCGTGCTGGGCAAAAAGTGACGACGCCGGCCGCCGCCGACGCTGCCCCCAAGGGCGTGAACCAGGGCGTGGCGCCCGTCACCTACGGCACGGGCAGCCGCCCACCGCGCGGTGACTACGGCCGCGCCCGCAGCGACTACACCTGCGAACAGAACCACGCCCAGTACACGGCCGCCGACCACGACACCTACCGGCGGCTGTACGCCCGCCAGTTGCAGCAGTTGCCCGGCCTGGCCTGTGACGAGTTCATCAGCGCTGTGGCGCACCTGGGTGCACCCGACCGCATTCCGCACTTTGACGCCATCAGTGAACGCCTGCACAAGGCCACCGGCTGGCAGATCGTGGGCGTGCCTGGCCTGATTCCCGAAGAGGCGTTTTTTGGCCTCTTGGCCGAGCGCAAATTTCCGGTCACCGACTGGATGCGCAAGCCCGAAGAGTTTGACTACGTGGTGGAACCCGACGTCTTCCACGACCTCTTTGGCCACGTGCCGCTGCTCTTTGTGCCTGCCTTTGCCGACTACATGCAGGCCTACGGCGCAGGCGGCCTGAAGGCCAGCCGGCTTGACGCCTGCGAGCTGCTGGCGCGGCTGTACTGGTACACGGTGGAATTTGGTTTGATCGACA
>CAZUKT010000144.1:3524-9419 GCA_964620975.1 uncultured Rubrivivax sp.
ATGTGCACCCCGCGCTTGCGGCAGACCGCAAGGTGTTCCAGCGTGGCCTCGGGGCGGGTGAAGTCGATCAGGCAGTCGGCCTGCGCCAGCGCGGCCTCGACGTCGGCGCTGATCGCCACGCCGCAGGGCTTGCGGGCCTATGGCGCGGGCATCCTCAGTTCGGCCGGTGAACTGCGCCACAGCATCACGTCAAAAGCACCGCAGCGGGTAGCCTTTGACCTGCAGCGGCTGATGCGCAGCCGCTACCGCATTGACACCTTCCAGGCCACCTACTTCGTGATTGACAGCTTCCAGCAGCTCTTTGATGCCACCGCGCCCGACTTCACGCCGGTGTACGGCCAGGTGCGTGAGCAGATCAGCCTGCATGCAGAAATTGAGGCCGGCACGGTGCTGCCGGGCGAACGCCGCTTCAGCGTGTAGCGGCGGGCGCCACCGCACCTGGCGCCGCAAGCAGGCGCTGCAGTTCGGCAAAGGGTTCGGGACAGTCGGCCATGTGCACATGCGACACACCGGGCAGGTGCCGGTTTTGTGCGCCGGGCAGCGTGGCCGTGGCGGGCGGAAAGACGATGTTGTCGCAGTGGCTGTAAAAACAGGTGAAGCGCGCCGCCCGGCCCGCCGGTTCGCGCGCTGCCAGCGTCTGCAGCCAACTGCTGACTTGCTGCATCTGGCGTGAATTGCGTGTCATGGCAAAGCGCGCCAGCCAGGTGCCGTGGTGCGGCGAGCCTATGGTCACGGCGTGGTGCACACGCGTGTCGTCACCGTGCTCGGCCCACCAGCGCCGCAGCGCCAGGCCGCCCATGCTGTGTGCCACCACCACGGGCGGCAGGCCGGTGGCACGCTCCAGCTTCTGCACGGCCTGCTCCAGCAGCAGGGTGTAGTCGTCAATGCTGCCAAACACCGGCTCCAGATTGACGGCCACAAAGGGCACGCCCTGCGCTGTCAAAGACTTCAGCCAGGGGTTCCACAAACCGCGATTGCAAACAAAACCGTGCACCAGCAGCACACCACGCCTGCCGAATGCGTGGGCCGGCAATTGGTCGGGCCAGCGTGTGCTGCGAAACGGCTGCCGCCAGCAAAAGACCAGCGGCGCGCTCAGCACCTCTTGCCGCCAGGCCTGAAAAAGTTGCGCCGGCCGTGCGCGCGGTGTGGGGTCGTCTGGCCCATGCGCCAGGCGCAGCAGTGCAAACTCAATCCCCAGCAGCACGGCATGGCCGCCAATGACAGCCGCCATGCCCAGCACGGCCACCCATTCATGGCCGCTGTGCCACCACCAATGGCCCCACACCAGGGCCAGCATCAAGCCGCCCAGCGTGCTGGCCTGCTGCAGCCGCGCCAGCATCACGCAGCAGCGGCCAGCTTCACCGCGCGCCCGGTCAGCGCATGCGCCAGTTGCGTGGCCAGCTTGTTGGCCAGGCCGTACACCGAGAGTTGCGGGTTGGCGCCAATGCGAGTGGGGAAAAGCGAGCCGTCGTGCACCGAGAGGTTGTCCACCTGCCAGTGGCGGCCGTCGGGCCGCACCACACCCAGTTCAGCCTTGCCCGCCAGGCCGCAACCACCCATGACGTGGGCACTGCGCAGAGCCAGCAACTGCGGGTCGGGTGAAAGCTGCGCGATGGCGGCGCGGGCTTCGGCCCAGCTGCGATAGGGCGACGCCATCTCATGCGCGGGCGTCACGTGCTTGGCGCCGGCGGCAAACTGGATCTCGGCCATGCTCAGCAGTGAGCGCCTTGCGCCGTCCATCAAATAGGGCGTGATGGGGTAGTCCAGAAGCGGCGTGCTGTCGCTGCGCAGCTTGACCTGGCCCCCGGCAGCCTGCGCATGGAAGCCGTCACGCAGCAGCGCCAGCAAGGCGTGTGTGTGGGCAAAGTCCTTCATGGCCTGCGCCTGCACGTCACCAAAACCCGGCAGCGCCAATGCCGACAGCACCGGGTGCATGGGCGGCGCTTCCAGCTTGTAGCCGATGGGGCCGTCAATGGCGGCCACATCGAGGAAGTAGTCGCTGTACATGGTTTGCGGCGCACCCTGCCAGCCTTCGATGCGGTCTTCAAACACGGCCGAGCTCAGGGTGACCGGGTGCAAGAAGGTGCGCTTGCCAAGCAGGCCGTGCGGGTCAGGAAGCTTGGACCGCATCAGCAGTGCCGGGGAGTTGATGGCGCCGCCCGCCACCACAAAGTGCTTGGCCACCACGCGCGTGCGCTGCCCGGCCACCGGGGCACTGTTCATGGCCACCGGCTCGCACAGCACCGCCTGCACCTTGCCACCGGCCAGTTCCAGCGTTTGTGCGCGCGCTTGCACCAGCAGCGTGGCACCCCGGTCCAGCGCGGTGGGCAGGGTGGTGACCAGCATCGACTGCTTGGCATTGGTGGGGCAACCCATGCCGCACGAGCCCAGGTTCCAGCAGCCTTTGACATTGCGCAGGATGGCCGCCGCCGGCAGGCCCAGGCGCATGGCGCCTATCCTGAGCTTGTCGTTGTTGGCATTGGGTGCCACCAGCCACGGCGCGATGTTCAGGCGCTGCTCGGCCTGCAGGAACCACGGCGACATGGCGTCGTCGGTCATCTCGGGCAGCGCAAAACGTTCACGCCAGAACTCCAGCGTGCCACTGGGCGTGCGGAATGAACTGGTCCAGTTGACGGTGGTGGAGCCGCCGACGCAACGCCCCTGCAGGATGCCGATGGCCTTGTCGGCAGTCTTGCGGTTGGCGCTTTCCTGGTAGAGCGTGGGGTAGGCGTCGGATTCGAGCTGGCGGAAGTCGGTGCTGCTCTTGAGCGGGCCTTCTTCGATCAACACCACGCTCAGGCCGGCGGCGGTAAGCAATTCGGCCGTGATGCCACCACCCGCGCCGGTGCCGATGATGGCCACGTCGCAAGTCAGCGTGGCGGGCAGCGCGGCATGGGCGCCACCGTAGACCTTCCAGCCCCTGGCAAGGCCGTCGCGTATGGGATCGGGTTGTGAGCTCATCGAAGGCTTGCCTGGTGCATCAAACCGGGCGGGGCCCGGGGTAGCCAACGGCAGCCCAGGGGGCCGCGTCAGAAAAGTAGCTGGCGCTGGTCAGGTCGCGCAGCGCGTGGTAAGCCTGCTGGCGCAACACCAGCGACGACTCGCGCATGGCAGACAACGCGGCCTGCACGTCGGCGGCCGAGGCCTCGGCCCAGCCACTGCGCAAGCCCACCAGGGCCAAGCGGCCCGGCGCGCTGCCGGCAATGGTGAGCAACTCGTCCACCTCGCCCTGCAGCGCGGGCGGCAGGCCGTCAATGGCGGCTTCCACACGGGGCAGGTAGGCGGCAATGGCCGCACTGCGTGCGGCGGCATCGGCCGGCAGCAGCGTGGCCAGCACGGCCGGCGCCAGTGCCGTGAATATGGCACTGCCGGTGGCGGTGAACTTGCCGTCGCGCCGGGCAGGCTGCAACAAGGCCAACGAACCGCCGGCCACGGCCAACAAGGCGCCTGTTGCAAGGCCAACTTTGAGGAGAGTGCGTCTGCGCATGCCTTGCAGTGTTGCATCATTGGGCCCGCCTGCTGTAGAGGGCCACAACTAGGCCAAAGCGAGACACTGGCGGCACACCCCGGGACGACGGCATGAACGAGCAAGGTGAACAAATCCTGCGTGGCCTGCATGTGGTGGCGGGTGAACGCAACCAGCGCGCCGCAGACCCCTCGCTGGGCCAGGCCGTGCTGGCCGTCAAAGCCTTTCAACACGCACGCTTTCAGGCCACCTACGCCGACATGCTGGCCAGCCCGCGCTACGGCCATGCGGCAAGCTTTTTTCTGGAAGACCTGTACGGCCCGATGGACTTCAGCCAGCGCGACACCCAGTTCGCGCGCGTGGTGCCGGGGCTGGTGCGTTTGTTCCCGGCCGACCTGGTTTCCACCGTGGTGTCGCTGGCGGACCTGCACGCCTTGTCCGAAACCCTGGACACCGCCATGGCCCGCGCCCTGCCCGGCGCCGAGCCCATCACCGGCGCGCGTTACGGCCTGGCCTGGCGCACAGTGGGCCAGCCGCCGCAGCGCGAACAACAAATCGCCTTGATGCTGGGCGTGGGCTCGGCGCTGGACCGCTACACACGCAACCCGCTGTTGCGCCACACCTTGCGGCTGATGCGCGGCCCCGCGCACGCGGCAGGCTTGGGCGCGTTGCAGGCCTTCCTGGAGACCGGCTTCGACACCTTCCGCGAAATGCGCGGTGCGGCACCGTTTCTGGACACCGTGGCCACACGAGAGCGGGCGTTGGCGGCACGGCTGTTTGCGGGTGGTGACGCGACACTGGTGTCGCCGGCATCGCCGTGCGCGCCAACTTGACGCCAAGGTGACACCCCGGCACGCGCATTCGCATCTGAACGCGGCGTGCAGGCCCCGCCACTAGTGCAACCCCCGTAGCTGCGCAGGCGGCCACCCGGCGACGATGCAGGCCTGTTCCCGCAAGCGGCCTCCACGTGCAGACACCCTGGCTTTCCCACTACCCGCCCGGCGTACCCGCCCAGGCGCACATCAACGCCTACCGCAACCTGGCCGAGGTGCTGGAAGCGGCCTTCCAGCGCCACCCCAAACGCGACGCGCTGGACTGCATGGACAGCCGCGTGAGCTACGGCCAGCTCAGCGAGATGTCCAGCGCACTGGGCGCCTGGATGCATTCCATTGGGCTGAAGCCCGGCGACCGCGTGGCGCTGATGATGCCCAACGTGCCGCAATACCTGGTAGCGCTGGCGGCGGTGCTGCGTGCCGGGCTGGTGGTGGTGAACGTGAACCCGCTGTACACGGCGCGTGAACTGGAGCACCAGCTCAAGGACTCCGGCGCCGTGGCCATCATCGTGCTGGAGAACTTTGCCGTCACACTGGAAGAAGTCATAGAGCACACACAGGTCAAACACGTGCTGCTCGCTTCCATGGGCGAACTGCTGGGCTTCTGGTACGGCCGCTGGATCGATTTTGCCGTGCGCCACGTGGCCAAGATGGTGCCCGAATTCAGCCTTCCGATGGACAACGGCCACACCGTGACACGCTTTTCGAAGGCGCTTGAACTGGGCCAACGTTTGCCCTTCAAGCGGCCCGACATCAGCCCCGACGACGTGGCTTTCTTGCAGTACACCGGCGGCACCACCGGCGTGAGCAAGGGCGCCACGCTCTTGCACCGCAATGTGGTGGCCAACCTGATGCAGTGCGAAGCCTGGTTCAAGCCCATGCTCGACAAGGTCGGCCACAAGCAGCTCACCATCGTGTGCGCGCTGCCGCTGTATCACATCTTCGCGCTCACCATCTGCGCGCTGATGGGTGCGCACTTTGGTGCCATGAACCTGCTCATTCCCAACCCACGCGACATCCCGGGTTTTGTTCGCACGCTGGCCAAACACCGCGTGAACATGTTCCCGGCAGTCAACACGCTGTTCAACGCCTTGGCCAACGAGCCCGACTTTGCACGGCTCGACTTTTCCGGCCTGGTGGTCAGCAACGGCGGCGGCATGGCGGTGCAGCGCGCCACGGCCGAGCGCTGGCTCAAGGTGACAGGCTGCCCGGTGGTCGAGGGCTACGGCCTGTCTGAAACCTCGCCCGTGGCCACCAGCAACCGGCTCGACATGGCCGAATTCACGGGCACCATCGGCCTGCCGGTGCCCAGCACCGAAATCGTCATCCGCGACGACGAAGAGAAAGACGTGCCCACGGGCACCGCCGGCGAAATCTGCATACGCGGCCCGCAGGTGATGGCCGGCTACTGGAACCGCCCCGACGAAACCGCCAAGGTCATGACCGCCGACGGCTTCTTCAAGAGCGGTGACATCGGCGTCATGGACGAGCGGGGTTACGTGCGCATCGTGGACCGCAAGAAGGACATGATCCTGGTCAGCGGCTTCAATGTGTACCCGAATGAAATCGAGCAGGTGGTGAGCCTGCTGCCCGGCG
>CAZUKT010000145.1:0-9363 GCA_964620975.1 uncultured Rubrivivax sp.
CATCGAGGTGCTGCTGTTCACCGACCGCGTGGACGAGTGGATGCTCAGCCACCTGTACGAATTTGACGGCCATGCGCTGACCAGCGTGGCCAAGGGCGGCGTGGACCTGGGCAAGCTGGAGGACGAAGCCGAAAAGAAGGCCGCCGAGGAAACCGCCGAGGCCTTCAAGCCCGTGCTGGAGCGGCTGAAGACGGCACTGAAAGACCGTGCCAAGGACGTGCGCACCACCACACGGCTGGTGGATTCACCAGCCTGCATCGTGGTGGACGAAGGCGACATGAGTTCGCACCTCGCGCGCATGCTCAAGCAAGCCGGGCAGACGGCGCCCAAGTCCATGCCCACGCTGGAAGTCAATGCGTCGCACCCGCTGGTCAAGCGGCTTGAAAACGACGTGCGTTTCGATGATCTGGCGCAGATCCTGGTTGACCAGGCCCTGCTGGCCGAAGGCGGCCACCTGGAAGACCCCGCCGCGTACGTGCAGCGTGTGAACCG
Source organism: uncultured Rubrivivax sp. (assembly GCA_964620975.1). Lineage (GTDB taxonomy): Bacteria > Pseudomonadota > Gammaproteobacteria > Burkholderiales > Burkholderiaceae_C > Rubrivivax. Next base: position 493 of record CAZUKT010000145.1, read on the forward strand.
CTTGCTGGCGGGTTGAACCGTCTTCCTCCGTCTCCCGCTGGCGGGAGAGGGTTGGGCTGAGGGCGGCCGCTGCGCCGCATCAAGCCATCAACTCGATCTGCTCGCGCAACTGCGTCGTCTGCTGCGACCAGTAGGCCGCCGTGCCGAAAAACGGAAAGTTCAAGGGAAATGTCGGGTCGCTCCAGCGTGCCGCCAGCCAGGCGCTGTGGCGCAGCATGCGCAGGGTGCGCAGCGGCTCGATCAGCCGCCGTTCGCGGTCGTCGAATTCGGCAAACTGCTCATAGCCTTCAAGCAGGGTGTTGAGTTGCTGCGCCATCGATGGACGGTCGCCCGACACCAGCATCCACAAGTCTTGCACGGCCGGGCCCTGCATCGCGTCGTCAAGGTCCACCACATGCGGGCCGCCGTCGCGCCACAACACGTTGCCGGGGTGGCAGTCGCCGTGCAGACGCAAGGTGGCCAGTGGTGTGGCCGCGTCAAAGGCGGCGTTGACTGCAGCCAGCGCCAGTTTGCAGGCTTGTTGCCAGGCGGGCCGTTCGGTGTCGGGGACAAAGCCACCCCTCAGCAGCAACTGCAGCGCGTGCTGGCCGTCGTTGCGGGCGTGCATGTGGTGGCGGTGGGCAAACGGCCGCTGGCGCCCCACGGCATGCAGGCGGCCGATGAAGCGGCCGATCTGGCGCAAGGCCTCGGGGTCTTCCAACTCGGGTTCGCGCCCGGCGCAGCGTGTGGCCACCGTGAAGCGGTGCGTGCCGGAGGACGTTTGCAGTGTGGCCAGCGTGGGCGGCTCGCCCTGCAGCGTCAGGCCAGAGGCCGCGGCATCGGCTTGCAGCACGCGCGGCGGCACCACGGGCACCTCAGCCGCCACGAGTTCCAGCGCAAAGGCATGCTCTTCCACGATCTGCGCATCGCTCCAGCGCCCTGGCCGGTAGAACTTGGCCACCACCACATCGCCGTCTTCCAGGAAGACCTGGAAGACACGGTTCTCGTAGGAATTGAGCTGCAGCACCCTGCCGTCGCCACGCAGGCCCACGGCGTCCAGCGCTTGCAGCACTTGCTGCGGGTCCAGGCTGCTGTAGTCCACTCAGCGCGCCCGCCATGTTGACGGTGCGCAGCGCGGTGCGGCCATTCAGTGGCGCAACTGCGATATGGGCGTGTCGATGACCACGCCGCCCACGTCCGAAGGCACCGTGGGCATCTCGCGTGTGCCCATCGCCGGCCGCAGGCCGCCAAAGCCGCTGCTGATGCCGGTTTCGGAGCGCCCGTCCACACCAAAAAACGAATCCTGCAGCGAGCCCGAGTCCTGCCACAGCGTCACGCGTTCGCGCCGCTTGCTGGCCACGGTGCTGGACAGTGAGTCACGCGCCTGGTTCACGGTGGGCGCCGCTTGTGGCCCGCGCACCGTGGCTGCCGGGTTGGGCACCAGCAGTTGCAGTTCAGGGATGGACGGCAGGTGATCGGCGGCACATCGCAAGTAGCGCACCTTGCATGCGGCCAGCACCGACTGCTTGATCTGCAACGTGCGGCGCGTGCTGCTGCGGTCGTTTTCCAGGTCAATGGCTGCCAACACGCGGCCGTTGGCGCTGCATACGGCAAAGCCTACGTGGATGGCGCCCAGCAACTGAAACCAGAAGCGCACTTCCTGCGGGTCGGTGGGCTGGCAAAACCGCACCAGCGGCAGCTTTGACAGCACGATGTGGTGCGGCAAGGCTTCACGCAATTGGCGGTAGACACGCCGTTCGTCGGCGCTGAACACGGGCCGCGACGTCAGCGTCCATTCGGTGGGCAGGGGCCTGCTCTTGTGCTTGCGTTGCGGCAGCATCCACAGCAGGGCTGCACCCAGCAGGAGTGCCAGCGCGAGTGAGGCCAAGATCCACAAAAGAAGCTGTTGCATGGGCGATCAGGAATGCGGGTCACCACCGTCCTGCAAGCCGTGCTCAAACCAAGACGCGGGGCGATGTTACCGCCTGTCACCGCGCTGCAAACCCCGCACTTGCGTGCCGTTCAATCGTCCAGGTGCTTGGTTGCAGGGCCGCTGCGTTGGGGCCACAGCCGGTCCAGGCGCTGCACATGCAGCTTCAGTTGGTAGTCAAACTCTGCAGCGTGCCGTTCCAGCAACGCGCCGACCTGGGTGCTCAGCGTGTCGGCCACCAGCGGCAGCCGGCCGGTGGCTTCGGCGCCGTCAAAGCTGAGCGTGGCGCCCGCACGCTGCAGTATGGCCAGCATGGGCGCGTTGTTGCGTGCCACATAGATGACCATGGTGCTCACCCCCCGGTTGCGGGCGTGCATCACCGCGTGTTCAAACAGGCGTGCGCCAAAGCCGCGGCCTCGCACCCGCGACAGCACGGACACGCCGAATTCGGCCGCCAAACCGTCGGGCGCAAAGGCCAGGTGCGCCATGGCCACAAGTTCAAGACGACGGTCAAACACGCCAAACACCTCGTCATTGGCGTAGTCAATCTGGCCGGCGTAGTGACGAATCTGTTCGTCGCTGGCCGCGTGCGCAAAACGCAGCACGCGATCATTCGCGTCGAGCGACAGCAAGTGTGTGCAGACTTCGTCGCTGTGCGTGCCATTCAGCGTGCGCATCGGCAGCCACCGGCGGGGCGCACCGGCTGGCACCGATGCGCCGTGCGGCAGTGCGGCTTCAAGGGATTCGGTCTGCTGTGTCATGGGCGCTCCAAGCGTCGTTCGGTGCATGGTAGCGCAGCCGTCTAGGGTTAACCCTCAAACTTGAACGGCAAGTGCGGGGCAGTTCTTCGAATGGCCAGTCCGGTATGGGCTCACACGGCTGCCATGCGAGTCGTTGCTGCGCAGGCATTGGCCGGTGTACACTGCAAGGCTTGCCCGGGTTCGGACGGGTGAGATTGCCTGCATGAACGGTGCGTGTCAGACCTGGATTGGGTGCTCGTTGCCCAGTTCAAGATTTGCCAAGAGCCCCGGCGCCAACCTGAGAGGCCGCCTCCACAAGCGGTACCAAAGGTGCGGCAAGGCATCAAGCGATTGCCGAAAGACCCGAGCGGTTCATTCTGGGCCGCTCTACAGGAAAATCCTCATGAAGACCTTCAGCGCCAAGCCGGCCGAAGTGACGCACGAGTGGTTTGTGATTGACGCCACCGACAAGGTGCTCGGACGTATTGCCAGCGAAGCAGCACGCCGTTTGCGCGGAAAACACAAGGCCATTTACACGCCTCACGTCGATACCGGTGATTTCATCATCGTCGTCAATGCCGACAAGATCCGTGTCACGGGGGCCAAGGCCACCGACAAGATCTACTACCGGCATTCGGGCTACCCCGGTGGCATCTACGCCACGCCCTTCAAGGACATGCAGGCCAAGCACCCCGGCCGCGCACTTGAAAAGGCCGTCAAGGGCATGCTGCCCAAGGGCCCGCTCGGTTACGCGATGGTCAAGAAGCTGAAGGTATATGCCGGTGACACCCACCCGCACGCCGCTCAGCAGCCCAAGCCGCTTGAGATTTGAGGACGATGCAATGATCGGACAGTGGAACTACGGCACCGGCCGCCGCAAATCGAGCGTCGCGCGTGTCTTCATCAAGAAGGGCACGGGCCAGATCGTCATCAATGGCAAGATCATTGGTGAGTACTTTGGCCGTCAGACCTCCATCATGATCGTCAAGCAGCCCCTGCTGCTGACGGCCAACGATGGCGCCTTCGACATCAAGATCAACGTGCACGGCGGCGGTGAATCCGGCCAGGCCGGCGCGGTGCGCCACGGCATCACCCGTGCGCTGATCGACTACGACGCAGCGCTCAAGCCCGACCTGAGCCGTGCCGGCTTCGTGACGCGTGACGCGCGCGAAGTCGAACGCAAGAAGGTCGGTCTGCATGGCGCGCGTCGCCGCAAGCAGTTCAGCAAGCGCTGACGCGCTGGGTTCCGGGCCGCCCGCCACGGGTGGGCACGGTGCCCGGTGCTGCCCCTGGCCCGTGGGCTCAGGGGCGCGCCCAACCCGCCATGCGCTGGAAGCTGCTGCGCCGTCGCCTTTCGGTCAGTGCACCGAGGATGATCGTGCGCAGCCACTTGCCTTGGCCGCTGCGTTGGGCCATTGCGGCCGTGATGTTGGGCTTTTCGGCCGCCATTGCGCTGTGGGCCTTTGAGCTTGGAAAAGACATTGCAGGCATAGACCGCAGTGCCGAACAAGAATTGGTGCGCCTGCGTGCCGAACTGACGCAACTGCGCAGTGACCACGACCAAGCGCGCCAGATCGCCAACACCGCCGACAGCTTGCTCAAGGCAGAACGCACGGCGCAGGACCGACTGGCGTTGCAACTGCGCCAGCTAGAGGCTGACAAGCAGTCTCTGCAAGCCGACCTGGGCTTCTTTGAACGGCTGCTGCCCACAGCTGGCGAAGGCCTGCAATTGCGCGGCCTGCAAGCCGAAAGACAGGTGCCCGGGCGAATCAAATACCAGATTCTCGTGGTGCAAAACGGCAAAGGCTTGCACGACTTCAACGGCCGCTACGAGATGCTGTTGACGGGCCAGCTTGATGGCAAGGCCTGGACCCAGGCGCTGCCCGGCGGGGCGCGCAGCTTGCAGGTCAAGCAAGTGGCGCGGGTGGAGGGCACCATCGACCACCCGCCAGCCGCCGTGATAAAAACGGTGCAGGTCCGCGTGCTCGACGCACAAGGTGTCACCCGGGCCACACAGACCGCAAGGTTGTAGGCCGCAGAGCCAGGAGACAAGAAGATGTTGTGGTTGGGCAAAAAAAAGCCGCCGCCGATCCGCAGTCTGGTGGGCGAAGGCATGGTCATTCGCGGTGACCTGCGATTCACCGACGGCCTGCGCATAGACGGCGACGTCTTCGGCGACGTGATCGCCACCGAAGGCCGAAGCATCCTGGTCATCAGTGAAAAAGCCCGCGTGCACGGCAAGGTCAGGGCCGGGCATGTGATCATCAGCGGCGAAGTCAAAGGCCCTGTCCATGCCGACGAGCTGCTTGAGCTGCAACCCAAGGCGCGTGTCTTGGGCGATGTGCGCTACGAACTGCTTGAAATGCACCAGGGTGCGCTGATTGACGGCGAGCTCAGGCCGATCAAGGCCGCAGACAAACCCGCCCTGAAACTCGCTGCGTCCAACGACGCCTGAACGCCCACTTCCCCAAGGAGACACCATGAATGCCGTTGCCGAAGCCATCCAAACGCCTGCAGACCTGATGCCGTCGCCGCTGGTCTTTACTGACAGTGCCGCAGCCAAGGTCAAGGATCTTGTCGACGAAGAAGGCAACCCAGAGCTGAAACTGCGCGTGTTTGTGCAAGGCGGCGGCTGCTCGGGTTTCCAGTATGGATTTACTTTCGACGAAGTCGTGAACGAAGACGACACGCAGATGAGCAAGAACGGCGTCACGCTGCTGATCGACGCCATGAGCCTGCAGTACCTCATGGGTGCCGAGATCGACTACAAAGAAGATCTGCAAGGCGCGCAGTTCGTCATCAAGAACCCCAACGCCACCACCACCTGCGGCTGCGGGTCGTCGTTCTCGGCTTGACGACGTGGTGCGGGCCGTGCCCGCACCGCACTTGATCAGCCCGCAGGGTACAAGGCGCCCAACACGCGCGCACCGCGTGCGCCGGTCACAGCCGGCAGGTTGCCTGCTCTGCGGCCCATAAAGGCGCTCGCCAGCCAAGCAAAGGCCAGTGCCTCTACCTGGTCGGGCGGCACGCCGGCCTCTTGGCTGCTTTGCACGCTGATGCCCGGCCCCATGCGCGTGCGCAGTCGGTGCATCAGGTGGCTGTTGTGCGCGCCACCGCCGCAGACGAGCACGCGGGTAGTGCGTGGTGCATGCTGCAGCAGGGCGGTGCAGACGCTGGCGGCGGTCAGCTCGGCCAGCGTGGCCATCACGGCCTGCGGGGCCATGCCAGGGCGGGTTTGCGGCGTCAGCCAGGCCGCATGAAAGTGGTCTCGCCCGGTGCTTTTGGGCGGGACGCGGTGAAAGTACTCGTCCTGCAGCAGCCGCGCCAGCAGAGCATCGTCCACCTGCCCGCCGGCGGCCCAGGCGCCGTCAGCGTCATAGGCTTGCCCGCCATGCCGTTGCACCCACAGGTCCATCAGCACGTTGCCCGGGCCAGTATCAAATCCCAGCACCGGGCCGTGCGCCGGCAGCAGGGTGAGATTGGCGATGCCCCCCAGGTTGAGCACGGCCACGTCTTGCTCGGGGTGGGCAAAGCAGGCCGCATGAAAAGCCGGCACCAGCGGTGCGCCCTGGCCGCCGGCGGCCACGTCGCGGCTGCGGAAGTCGCAGACCACATCGATGCCAGTCAGTTCGGCCAGCAAGGCGCCGTTGACGAGTTGCGTCGTGTAGCCGGTACCGTCAAATTCACCGGGCCGATGTCGCACCGTCTGCCCATGCGCCCCCAGGGCGCTGATGGCCGTAGCGGGCACACCCGCCACTGCCAGCACACGCACGACGGCGCGTGTGTAAAGCTGCATCAGGGCGTTGGTGGCAAGGGCGGCGCGGTGAATTTCGTCAGTGCCGCTTTGGTTCAGCAGCAGCAGTTCGGCGCGCAAGTCGCCTGGCATGGCCAGGTGCACATGCCCCTGACCTAGCAGCCGGCCTGTGGGCTTGATGTCGGCGATGACGGCGTCCACGCCGTCCATCGACGTGCCCGACATCAGCCCGATGAACCAGGCCACGGGGCGACGCGTTCTACTCGAACTGCGCGCGGCGCGGCGCCAGCGTTTCGGCCACGTCGAGCTTGGTTTGCACGCTCTGCACCACACTGGCAAACCGGGGTTTGGAAGCCGCATCCAGCGGCACGGTCTCTGCGGCCTTGGCCACTTGCAGCGGGTCTTGGTGCTGGCCGTGGATGCGGAATTCAAAATGCAAGTGCGGGCCTGTGCTCCAGCCCGTGCTGCCCACGGCACCCACGCGCTGGCCTTGTTCGACGCGCTGGCCTTTCTTCACGTCGACGCGGCTCAGGTGTGCGTAGAGCGTGGCGCGGTCGTTGCCATGCTGCACTTGCACGACGTTGCCGTAGCCGTTTTGCCAGCCAGAGAAATCAACCACGCCTTCGCCAACGGTGCGCACTGGCGTGCCCTTGGGCGCACCATAGTCCACCCCCAGATGCGCACGCCAGCGCTGCAGCAGTGGGTGAAAGCGCGTGGCAAAACCCGAGGTGACGCGTGAAAATTCCATCGGGCTGGCCAGGAAGCTGCGCCTGCGGCTTTCGCCGTTCAGGCCGTAGTAGCCGCCACGCCCGTCGGCGGGGGTGAACCACACGGCGTGGTGGCTGCGTCCGCCGTTGTTGAACTCGGCCGCGAGCACGCGCCCCGTGCCTTCGTTCCAGGCCACGGGCTCGCCGTCGGCGGTGAGGGTTTCATATTCGATGCTGAACGTGTCGCCCTTGCGCAATTCGCGATGGAAGTCGATGTCGACCGAAAAAATGTCAGCCAGCTGCAGCGCCACGGCATCGGGCAGGCCGGCGTCGTCTGTGGCACCAAAGAGCGAATTCCGAATGGTGCCGCTGGCCAGGCGTGTCTGCGCGCCGTAGGCCACGCTTTGCACTTGCGACATCCAGCGCCCATCAGACTGCGCCAAGGTCAGACGCGTGAAGTGCGTGCGCGCCTGAAGGGCCTGCGCGCTGGGGAAGCGAGCCACCAACTCCAGCATCTTGCCGTCAACCCCGGTGCGCACCTGCACCATCTTGCCGCCGCGGCCCGCCAGCAGCAGCCGCGCGGTGGCGTCGCCGCGCATGAAGCTGGCGGCGGACGCGTCCTGCACGCCCATGCGGGCCAGAAGGCTCTCGGCAGAGTCGGTGGCGCGCGTGAAGTCGCTGCGTGTCAGCGACAGCGATTGATTGGCAAGGGCTTCGAGCTGGGCGTCCAGGCCTTCGGGTTGCACAGACTCCAGCACCAGGCGCTGAGGCAACGAGTTGGCGTCAGGCACCAAGGGCGCCACGGCCACTGCCGTGATGCCAAAACCCGCCAACAGGGACACCGCCGACGTGACGATGCCGCGGCGGTGCTTTTGGCTGAACTGCTGCAGGCCCTGCAGGGCGCTAGGAATTGTTGGATTCAAACCCGAACGACGTCTGTTGTGGCCCGTGTGCTTGCAAGGCGTGCGCACGGTGCGCTGGTAACCCATAGACCGAGGCGGCAGATGACCGTGGCGCGGTGCGAGGCCGCTGGGTGCAGGTTGCCGTCCCACTAGAATCGGATGCTTGGCCGGGCCTCATGCCCACCGCGAACCACCCTGATGAGAGCGAGGCCGGAGTATAGCCAAGCCAGAATCGCTGCAGGCTACACAGAACCCCTCTGCGCCTGCGCGCCCACTTCGCCTGTAACAGCCCCATGTCCGAGCCCACCCCCGCGTTGGCGGCCACGCCGCACCCCGTGACAGACCGCGTGCGCGCGGCCATGGCCGTGTCGTTGCGGGGCTGCGAAGAACTGCTGCCCGAAGCCGATTGGCTGAAGAAACTGGCCCGCTCTGAAGCCACCGGCACGCCGCTGCGAATCAAGCTCGGGCTGGACCCGACGGCGCCCGACATCCACATCGGCCACACGGTGGTGCTGAACAAGATGCGCCAGTTGCAGGACCTGGGGCACACGGTGATCTTCCTCATTGGCGACTTCACTTCAATGATCGGCGACCCATCCGGCCGCAATGCCACCCGCCCACCGTTGACGCGTGAGCAGATCGAGGCCAACGCACAAACCTACTACCGCCAGGCCAGCCTGGTGCTGGACCCCGAAAAGACCGAGATTCGTTACAACAGCGAATGGAGCGACCCATTGGGCGCGCGCGGCATGATCGAACTGGCTGCAAAGTACACGCTGGCCCGCATGCTGGAGCGCGATGACTTTACGAAGCGTTTCAAGGCCAACACGCCCATCAGCGTGCATGAACTTCTGTACCC
>CAZUKT010000146.1:0-9356 GCA_964620975.1 uncultured Rubrivivax sp.
CCACCAGTACATCTTGTCGCGCACCAGGTTGCTGGGGTTGACGAAGCTGAAGAGGAACATCAGCGCCAGGCCCCACAGGCCCATCAGCAGCACCAGGCTGATGGCGGTCTTGCGGCCCTTGAGCACGGTCATGCTGATGTTGAACAAGAAGCCCAGCGCCACGATCACGATGCCCACCTTGGTAGGCAGGGGCTGCTCCAGGAATTCGCGCCCCATGGTCTGCAAGAAGTCATTGCCCGTCCAGTGCGCCAGCGTGGCGTAGGGCACCAGCAGGTAACCCAAAATGGTGGCCGCACCGGCCGCCAGGTAGACCCAGAACAGGATCTTGGCAAACAGCGGGCTGTAGAGCTCGGTCTCGGCTTCTTCGGGTATCAGGTAGTAGGCGCTGCCCATGAAGCCCATCAACAGCCACACGATGAGCAGGTTGGTGTGCACCATGCGGGCAATGTTGAAGGGGATGGCGGGGAAAAACAGGTCGCCAATGACGTACTGCAGGCCGAGCGTGATGCCAAAGACGATCTGGGCCACAAAGAGCCCTATGGCCGCCATGAAGTACAGCTTGGAGACCGACTGCGATTTGAATTTGAGTGTGGCGCTTGCCATGGTGTGTGCCCTCTTCAACCTTCGATGTTGGGTGGCCACTTTTCAGTGTTGATGCCGTTGGTCCACTTCAGGAACTCGGTCAGGTCGTCGAGTTGCGGTTCGGTGAAGTTGAATTGCGGCATCTGCCGCCGGCCCGGCGCGTGTGTGGGCTGCGCCTTGATCCAGGCCTTGATGAAGTCAGGGCCACGGCGGGCGTAGACGTTGCCCAGCTCGGGCGCAAAGTAGGCGCCTTCACCCAGCAGCGTGTGGCAGCCGATGCAATTGCGCGTTTCCCACAGGTGCTTGCCACGCACCACGGCGGGGGTCAGCGCGGCGCTGTTGGAGCGCGCCGGAATGCGCTGCTCGGTGTCGAAGATCAGCACTGCAAAAAGCAGTACAAAAAACAGCGTGCCACCGTAGAAGATGTTGCGCGCCATCTGGCTGGTAAAGCCTCGGGCCATGGGGTGTCTCCGCCTCAGTGTTGGAATGCGGATAGCCTACGGATTCAGTCGGGAACTTCCTTGAAGCGCCATAAGGAAAACAGAAGTTGCGGCCGCTGCTGCAACCCTTGGCGCGTGGCCGCTGCCCACCTGGCGCGGGCGCGCAGGTGCACGGCGCTGCAGCGTTATTCGGGCGCGCTGCCGGGCGCCCGTGGCGGCGACGGCGCAGGCGCCACTGCACGCGTTGCCGCTTGCACGCCGCGTGGCTTGGGCGGCGCGGCGCGGCGGCTGTCAAACAGCAGGTGTGCCACCGCCAGCACCGGGTGGCGCAGCAGCATGCGCGGGCCGGCGTAGCGCATCACCACGCGGGTCTGCTCGCGCTGCGTGGGGCCATAGCAGTGGATCTGGCAGTTGGTGCAGGTGGGTTTGTCGGCGCCGTAGGGGCAGCCGGCCAGGCGCTTTTGTGCGTAGTCCATCAGGCCTGCACATTCAGCGCACAGGCCTTGGCCGGGTTGTTCGACGGCGGCGTGGTGGTCCTTGCAGTAGATGCGCAACATGGCGGCCATGGTGCGCATCTCGCGCTGCAGGCGGGGTGTGGCCAGCCTTGCGGCGCGGCGCACGGCGCCTTCAGACAGCAGCGGGGGCAATGGTTGGGGCATGGCGGCATTGTTGGCGCGGCAAGCGCACGCGGCCATGAACCAGGTCAAGGCGGCCGCGTGTGGGGGCGCACTAAGCTGCGGCACATTGAAACGCCGCCCGGGTGCCCCGCATGCAAGCCTTGTTGATCCTGCCCACGCTGGCCCTGGCCGTTCTGGGCGCGCACTTCTACCGTGCCGGCACCTGGCCTGCGGTGGTGGTGTGTGTGGCCTTGTTGGCGCTGATGTGGCTGTGGCGCCGGCCCTGGGTGCCGCGCCTGCTGCAGGCCGGCCTGGCGCTGGGCACGCTGGAATGGCTGTGGACCATCTTTTTGCTGGCGCAGCAGCGCGTGGCGCTGGGCCAGCCCTGGCAGCGCATGGCGCTGATCCTGCTGGTGGTGGCGGTGTTCACGGCCGCATCGGCCTGGGTGCTGAGCCAGCAGCGTGTGCGCCAGCGCTACGGCTGACCCGTCCCCGGGCCTCTACAGTCCACGGGCGCGCTTTCGGCGCGCTGTCGGTGCATTTGCTGCGCGCCCGGGGCGTGTCCTCCGCACGTCCCGGGTGTGCGCGCCGCGCCAAACCCTATCGAACCCGAGCGACCCAAGCCATGAACATCAGCACCTTTGAAGACCTGCTGCAGGCCGCACGCCAGCAAACCGAACCCCAGCGCCTGCTGCTGGTGTTTGCCGGCGCCAGCCTGCCAGCCGATGCCACGCCTGCGCAGCGCGCCGCGTTTGAAGCCGGCGAGTCGGGTGAGCTGACGCCGCTGATGTGCGTGGACAAGGCGCCGCAAGACCTGGCTGACTTTGCGGCGCTGGTGGCCGAAGCCGCCACGCTGGGCTCGCCCTGGGCGCTGGTGTTTGCCACCGCACTGGCCGGCCAAGGTGGGCAGCCGCCCACGGCCAAACAAGTCGACGCTGGCTTGACTTTGGCCGTGGAAGCCGTGCGCAGTGGGGACTTGGCGCGTTTCGTCCCGTTTGACCGCCAAGGCCACGCCGTGCAACTGGACTGAGAGTGTGAGAGTCAATCCAACATGCCTGCTCGTGCCGCCATATCGCACCCGCGCGGCGTTGCAAATGCTCGCCGTAGCCCGAGCTACGGCTGTGCTTTGCGCCTTGCGCGGGCGCAATCTGGCGTCCCGCTCGGGCACGCCGGATTAACTCTCACACTCTGAGCAGCCGCGCGGGCACAGCCCGCCGCGAACGATGAAATTTTCCCCCGGCTGAATCCAAAGCCGCAGGTCAGGCGCTCTAAGCAAGGGTCATCGCCCGCTTTCCAGGAGCCCCTATGTCGTTTGAGCACTTGCCACCCTTTGTCTGCTTGTGGGTTGCCATCCTTGCGTTGCTGGCGCTGGTCAGCGCCCTGGCGGTGGCCGCCGGGGGCAAGGCCTGGTGGGGCCTGCGGATGCTGCTTGCTGCAGCGCTTGTTGCTGGCCCCCCTGCTGCACTTGCGTCGCTGGACGCCGTGGTGCCAACCCGCCTGGACGCGGAGCTGCGATGCCTGTTGGGGGTCTACGCCCTGCCAGGGCAAAGCTCGGTCACCATCACCGGCGCCGACGGGCAGCCCCGTGGCTTGCGGTACACCTTTTCGAACGGCCAGTTTGGAACCCTGCAAGAGGCTGCGAACGGGTCCTACGCGGGTGCAACATTCGCCATCCGTTTTGAGCCCTGCAACATGGGCACCATGACCCTGACACGGGGCGGCGCCGCCGAGTCAGGGCAACGCCGCCGGCTGGTGGAAATGGCAAGCACCTTCATGAGCGACGGCGTGCCCTTGCACGGCAAGCTGGTGCTGCCCCCGGGTGGCAAGGCGCGTGCGCTGGCCGTGTGGGTCGAGGGATCGAACAACAACCCCTCTACCGACGACAGCGTGTGGCAGTACGAACTTGCGCGCCGGGGTGTGGCCGTGTTTGTTTACGACAAGCGGGGCACCGGCGCTTCGGCGGGCGCGCCCCTGTCTGACTTCCACGCACGAGCCCGCGACACCGCCGCTGCGGTGCAAGAAGCCCGGCGCCTGGCACCACGCATCCGCCACGTAGGGGTGGTCGGCGGCAGCCAGGGAGGGTGGGTTGCGCCGCTGACGGCCACGCTGGTGCCGCTGGACTTTGTGGTGGCCGCGTTTGCGCTGGCCGACGGCCCCATCGCCCAGGACCAGGCGCTGGTGGCGCAACAACTGCACGAAGCGGGGTTTGGGGGAGCCGCCATGCTGGAGGCCAAGGCACTGACCGCGATCACTGAAAAGATCGTGCGCTCAAACATGCGCGAAGGCCTTGCCGAACTGGATGCTTTCAAAACCAGCTGGGACGGTGCGCCTTGGCTGGCCGCCATCCAGCCGCGCTCTTACACCGGGCTCTTCTTGAAGTTCAGCAGCGAGCAGATCAAGACACACGGCCCTGCCATGGCGCAGGGCATGAGCTTTGACTACGAGCCCCGGCCTGTGATCGAGACCATCCAACCGCGCCAGCTCTGGCTGCTTGGGGGCAATGACCGCCAGGCGCCCAATGCCGCCACGCAGGCCATTCTTCGGCAAGTGCAGCAGAAACGGCGCCACATCGCGGTGGTGGTGTTTCCGAAGGCGGATCATGGTCTGATCGAGCCCGTCACCACCCCGTCCACCACAGCCACAGCCACCGGCACGCCGATGGCGTATTCCGCCAAGCTCTTTGACCTGACCGCAGGCTGGATCAAGCACAACACACTGCCGGCGCCTGGGCGCTTTGTCACCATGCCGGTTGCGCCATGAGCCGCGCCTTGTTCCAACCACCGCCGCCGGCCAGCCATGCGGGCCACGGCTGCGTCACTTCCACTCCCTTACCCCGAGCCTTCCATGTCGACTGAAAACTCCCCGACCCTGGCGCAGTTGATCATTCCCATACTTGGGCTGCTGATCCCCATCGTGGCGATCGTGGCGCACTACCTGGGCAAGGCCTACAGCGAACGCCAGCGGCACCAGACCGTGCGTGAATTTGCGCGTGCCGGGCAACCCGTACCGCCTGAACTGCTGGCCCTTTGTGACACGCAAGACGGCGACTGGCAGCGCAGCCAGCACGGCAAAGCCAACCCCAGCCCCAACCGCATCTTGATGCCCGGTGTCATCAACGTCGGCCTGGGCCTGGGGCTGATGGGCATGTTTGCGGTGATGAGCCCCGGTGCGTGGCTGTGGGCCATCGGCTTGGTGCCCCTGTGCCTGGGGCTGGGGCTGGTGGTGCTGTGGGCGATCGTGCGCAAACAGCAGCCCGGGCCGTGACACCCAGCGCCGACGCTGCGCGACAAGGGCAGGAGTCCCAGCTTGTCGCCCAGGCGGCCGCTGGCGACAGCCGTGCATTTGCCGAGCTCGTGCGCGCACACCAGGGCTACTTGCGCAAGCTGCTCGTGCGTGTGTGCCGGGGTGACGCTGCGCGTGCCGACGACCTGGCCCAAGACGCCTTTGTGCGCGCCTGGCGTGCCTTGCCCAAGTTCCGTGGTGAGGCGCGGTTTCGCACCTGGCTCACGCGCCTGGCCTACTCGTCACTGGCGGCCGAAAGGCCCTCACTGCCGCTGGGGGACGACGCCCCTGAAGAAGGCGGCGAGCTTGGCGCGCACAGCGACTTTGCGCCAGGCGCTGATTGGCGCATCGACCTTGACCGTGCCCTGGCCGTGTTGAGCGAGCCGCAGCGCCACGCCCTGCTGCTGACCTACGGCGCCGACCTCAGCCACGCCGAAGCGGCCCAAGTGCTGGGCTGGCCACTGGGCACACTCAAGACCCAGGTTCTGCGCGCCAAGATGCGCCTGCGCGCACAGTTGCAAGCTTGGGAGCCGCCACCATGAGCCCGCACCACACCCCCGCACCCGACAACGCCATGCACAAGCCGTTCAAGACCCCGTCTGACACCGCGCCTGACACCCCGCCTGACACCCCGTTCGACACCGCGCTTCGGCAACACCTGCAAGGCGAGGCCGAGCCCGAAGACGATGGCTTCAGCCAGCGTGTGATGGCCGCACTGCCCGCGCGCGCTTTGCAACGCCGCATCCGCTGGGTTGAATGGGCCGAGCACGCCAGGTGGACGGCCATCAGCCTGGCCGCCTGCGGCGCTGCCGCGCTCTTGTCGGCCAGTGACGGGCGCGTGCCTGCGGCTGACAACCTTGCGGCCTACACCTTGATTGGCCTGCTGGTCTTCTGGTCGGTGCCCAGCCGCTGGAGCCGCGGCTGAAGCCGGTGCCAGCAAAAGGCAGCCCGTTCAACGCCGCAAACGGGCGGCCTCGATGGCGGCGATGTCGATCTTGGTCATCTCCATCATCGATTCAAAGGCGCGCTTGGCTGCCGCGCGGTCAGGGTCGGCAATGGCTGCCATCAGCGCACGCGGCGTGATTTGCCACGACAAGCCCCACTTGTCCTTGCACCAGCCGCACGCGCTTGCCTGGCCGCCATGGCCGATGATGGCGTTCCACAGGCGGTCGGTTTCGGCCTGGTCGTCGGTGGCAACCTGGAACGAAAAAGCCTCGGTGTGCGGGAAGGCCGGGCCACCGTTCAAGCCCAGGCAAGGGATGCCCATGACGGTGAATTCCACGGTCAGCACATCACCCTGCTTGCCAGAAGGGTAGTCGCCGGGGGCGCGGTGCACGGCGCCCACCGCACTGTCGGCAAAAGTCTGCGCATAAAACTGCGCGGCGTCCAGGGCGGTGCCGTCGTACCAGATGCAGATCGTGTTCTTGCTGTTCAAGGTGCTTCTCCAGGGCATGGTCCGCTGGAACCGGGCGTCCATCATGATGCCGCCAAGTTCGCGGCCGTCCCGGTGGCCCCTGTTGGGGCTGGCTGGCAGCGCCTCATCGATCTGCCAGCCCAGCACGCCGGAGTAAAAGCGCCGCGCCGCCAAAGGATCCTTGCGCACCAGCTTTTGCCAGGTGGCACAGACGTGCGTCTTGGCCAATAGCGCCAGTCGTTCAGCCGCTCTTTGCTGCAACTGCCCCACAGTGCACCCGTGACCGTGCGCGAGAAGCTTGCCAAGAAAGAGCCCAACGGCCGGGTCTTGCGGAGAAGCCCGGTCTGTTGCTCCCAGAGGGCCGCAATTGCCCGCAGACACCCGGCGACGGAATCGCAACCGGGCGCGGCCAGGTCTTTGCCTCTCGGTTGTGCACGCAGTCGCCGGCGCGCATCGCCAGCGGCAAGCCGCGCCGCAGCCCTGCGCAGGGGCTCGTTCGTGGATCCCAAGCCAATGCTTTGGATCAACCTTTGCGGTTCAGCGCAGCAACCGCAGGCCGCATTTGGTTGCATCATGGCTGCTGACGGCCCTCGGGACCGGGTACGAGGCATCACCGCATGGAACTGACCTTCCGCATCGCTCTGGAGCCGGCGCCGCGGGTGCTGTCGGCCAGCGATGACGTTTTCGCCCTGCTGGGCTTTGCGCCCGAAGAGTTCATCGCAGGCACGGTGAGTCTGGCGCAGCGCATCCATGCGCATGACCAGGATCTGGTCGAACGCCTGCTGGCGCCGCACGCCAGCACGGGCCCTGAGGCCGTCAACTTGCGCGTGCGCCACGCTGACGGCCGCATACGTTGTGTGCTCTGCGAGTTCCACAAGACGGCCGCTTCGAATGGCACGCCGCTGCTGCTGGAGCTGAAACTGCGGGACGCCAAGAGCCTGCCACGCACCCTGGATGACGCCGCACTGACGGCCAACTTCCGCGCCATGATGGAGAACACCGACGACTACGTCTACTTCAAGGATCGCCACCACGTCTTCACAGGGGCGAGCCAGACCCTGGTGACCCTGTGTGCGCCTGCAGAGCGCTGGACCGAGCTGCTGGGTGTCACCGACTACGACGTCTTCGACGAGCCCTTTGCGGACGACTACTACCGGCTGGAGAAGCAGGTCTTCGCCGGGCTGCCAGTGGCGCGCGAGGTGCAAGAGACGCTTGCCAAAGACGGCCGCAAGGGCTGGATCGACAACCGCAAGTACCCCATTCGCGATGCAGCCGGCACCATCGTCGGCCTGTATGGCATTGCGCGTGACATCACCGAGCAGGTGCAGGCGCAGAGCGCCTTGCGCGACAGTGAAAAGCGCTACCGCTCGCTGTATGCGTCGATGATCGAAGGCATGGCCCTGCACGAACTGGTGCTCGACGCGCAGGGGCAGCCGCAGGACTACCGCATCCTGGACGCCAACCCGGCATTCGAGGGCCACACCGGGCTGCAACGCCAGGCTGTGGTGGGGCAGCTCGCCAGCCAGGCCTATGGCGTGGCGCGGGCCCCGTACCTGAACCTGTATGCCGAAGTGGCCTTGACCGGGCAGCCGCAAGTCTTTGACCTCTACTTCGCTCCGCTGGACAAGCGCTTCCTGGTCAACGTGTTTTCGCCGGAACGGCTGCAGTTCGTGACCGTGTTCGAAGACATCACCAAGCGCAAGCGGCTGGAGCAGGAACTGAGCGACAGCGAGCAACGCTTCAGGCTGCTGCTGCAACACGTCCCCAGCGTCGCCGTGCAGGGCTACGACACGCAGCGCCGCGTGATCTTCTGGAACGAGGCCAGCGAACAACTCTACGGTTACAGCGCCACCGAAGCCTTGGGCCGCCAGCTCGAGGACCTGATCATTCCTGACGCCATGCGCCAAGGCGTGGTCGCCGCCACACAAGCCTGGATGAACGACGGGCCGGCGATCCCTGCAGGCGAGCTCACGCTGCGCCGCAAGGACGGTTCGCCCGTGCCGGTGTTCTCCAGCCATGCCATGCAGATGGGCCGCAACGGGCCCGAGATGTTCTGCCTGGACATCGACCTGCAGGCACGCAAGCAGGCCGAAGCCGAACTGGAACGCCACCGCCAGCACCTGGAAGAACTGGTGGACGAACGCACGCGGGCGCTGGCCCAGGCCATGGACCGGGTGCAGCACAGCGAGCAGCGCTTCCAGTACGCGAGCGAAGCCACCCGCGACGGCATCTGGGACCGCAATCTGCAGGACGGCACCGCCTGGCTGAACCCGGCCCAAAGCACGATGCTCGGGTACGCAGCGGGCGAACTCGACAGCCAGACCCGACACCAGTTCTTCGAACTGTTGCACCCCGATGAGCGCAACAACGTGGTGGCGACCATTCAAGAGGCGCTGCAGCAGCCCGGCTTTTATGAACTTGAATTCCGCCTGCGCTGCAAGGACGGGAGCTACAAATGGGTGCTCAGCCGCGGCAAGACGGTCGAACGCGACCTTCAGGGCCGACCCCTGCGAGCCGTGGGCACGCATATCGACCTGACAGCGCACAAGCGTATTGAACAGGACCTGCGTGGCGCGCTGGAGGCCGCCCAGGCGGCGACCTTGTCCAAGAGCACCTTCCTGGCCAACATGAGCCACGAGATCCGCACACCCATCAACGCCATCCTGGGCCTGACCACGCTGCTGCAACGCAAGTCTCCTGGCGCAGAACTGGGCCCCAGCCTGGACAAGATCGCCGGCGCCGGCCAGCACTTGCTGGGCATCGTCGACAACATCCTGGACCTGTCGAAGATCGAGGCCGGCAAGCTGAAGCTCGAAGAGATCCCGCTGCAGGTTGAATCCATCGTGGCCAATGTCGTGTCCATGCTGCAGGAGCGGGCGCGCGGCAAGGGGCTGCAACTGCTCAGCAACGTGCCGGCCATGCCCCACGGGTTGGTGGGCGACGCCAACCGGCTGCAGCAGGCGCTGCTGAACTACGTCGGCAATGCCATCAAGTTCACCGATGTGGGCCACGTGGCCGTGG